>NZ_MWJN01000009.1:0-128127 GCF_002027145.1 Microbispora sp. GKU 823
CGGGCCGCCGCGCGCGGTGGGCGCCCACGCCTCCGCGCCGAGCAGGCGGGCGAAGCGGCCGTCGGCGCCGAACCCGGCCCCACCGGCCAGCACGGGAATGCCCACGGCCTGGCAGGCCGCGATGGTGGCGTGCGCGCGGGGCAGCCGGGTCGGCAGCGTGCAGCCGAGCGCGACCACGTCGGGCCCGGTCTGGTGCAGGTGCGTGATCAGATGCGGGCCGGGCACGCTGGCCCCCAGGAAGTCGACCTGCCACCCCCGCAGGCGCAGCACCTCCGCCATGATGCGGGTGGGCAGCGCGTGATACTCGCCGTCGGCGCAGGCCACGGCCACCCGGCCGCGGGTCGGAGTAGGCCGGACACGCCCGCTGACGGCGGCCACGGCGCGCTCGCTGATCGCGGTCGCCCCGTGCTCGCGCGCCACCGACCACTCGTTCGACGCCCACAGCTCGCCCACGCGGCGCTGGCCCGGGGCGATGATCCGCAGCAGCACGTCCTCGGCGGACACACCCTCGTCCATCAGGCCCAGGACCAGGTCGACCGCGCCGTACTCGTCGGCCCGGCCGATCAGGTCCAGGTAGCGCCCGGTGGCCGCCTCCAGGTCGTGCGTCACCACGATGTCTCCGTCCGCCCCGTCCCCGCCCGTACGGCGAGCAGGGCGCGGTCGTCCTGCTGCCCGCCCCGGCCACCGCCGAGCCACTCGGTGCTGAGCTGCTCCAGCCGCTCCACCAGTGCCTCGGCCGGCATTCCCGCACAGGTCGCCAGCGCCTCCTTCAGCCGTGCCTCGCCGTACATCTCCCGGCCGCTCGGGCCGCCGAACGCCTCGGTGATGCCGTCGCTGTACAGCAGGCACACCTCGCCGGGCGCCAGGTCGAGCGTGGCGGGCCTCAGGGTGATCTTCTTCAGCGCGCCGAGGATGGAGCCGCGGACCGCGACCTCCTCCACCGTGCCGTCCCTGCGCAGGACCAGCGGCGGCGGATGCCCGGCCACGGCCAGGTCGACCAGCACGTGATCGCCGGGTGCGGTCCGCAGCGCGGCCAGGATCATCGTGACGTAGGAGTTCGGCGACGGGGAGGCGAGCAGCGACCGGTTGAGTAGTTCCAGCAGCCGGTCGGGACGGCTTTCCAGCAGCAGCAGCGTACGCAGGCTGTGGCGGACCTGACCGGCCAGGACCGCCGCACGGGCGCCCTTGCCGCAGACGTCGCCCAGGATGACCAGCGGCGGCCGTTCCACGATCCCGCTGTCGGGCGCCGCGTCGGGCAGGTAGACGTCGTAGAAGTCGCCGCCGATGGCGCCCGCCTGCTGCGAGGCCCGCAGCCGGCCGGCCAGCCGCATGCCCTCGATCTCCGGAAGGTCGGGCGGCAGCAGGTCACCGGTCAGGATCGTGTTGATCGTGCTCTGCTCCCGGAACAGGGAGGCCGCCGAGATCGCGGCGCCGGCCCGGGTCGCGAGATCGCGCGCCATCGCCTGGTCGTCGTCGTCGAACGGCGACCGCCCGGCGCCGCGGGCGAGCACGATCGCCCCGGCGGGCACGCCGTTGCCGGGCAGCGGGAGCACCAGCAGGTGGCCCGCCGGGCCGAACCCCTCCGGCAGCAGCCAGTCGGGCGCGCCGCCCGGGTCCTGTTGTCCTGCGACGCCGTGCCGCAGGCCCGCGAGCGCGTCGGTCAGACCGGGCACCTCCGCCGCCGCGGCGGCCGGCAACGTGCCCTCCTCCGGTCCGTACCGGCCGGCGACGGCGCGCACCCACTCCATCCGGCGGCGGGAGGTGGGCGGCAGCAGCACGATCGCCACGTCGGACAGGAAGTCGGCGCCCAGCTCCGTCGCGGCCCGGGCGCACCGGTCCGGGTTGAGCGAGGCGGACAGGCGGCGTCCCGCCTCCAGCAGGAACTCGGTGCGCCGCGCCGCGCTCAGGTCGGTGAGATACCAGGCAAGCCGGCCGTCGCCGACCGCCTCCGTGCGGATCCGGATCGCCCGGCCGCCGTGGATCACGGTCCGGCCTTCGGGAGCGGACGGGACGGAGTCGAGCGGCGCGGGCACGTGCAGGCCCGGCTCGACCCGCGGCACCAGGCGGACCGCCACCGCGTTGGCCAGCGTCACGACGCCCTCCGCGTCGCTCAGCACGATGCCCTCGCCGCTGCCTTCGAGCAGCGCCGCCACGAGATCGGGGGACAACCGTACGGCGCCGGTGGCGCCTTTCACCCGTGCGTTCCCGTCATGGCCGCGTCCCCCGATTCCGATTCGTTCCTCCAGCCTACCTTTGCCCCATAAACGGAAATATGCACTGGTTGCCGCGGGCCGGGGCGTGTCCCGGCCCGCGGCGGGACGGGCTCAGCCCTTGGCGCAGACGGCGCCGTTGAGCGTGAACTGTGCGGGGACGCCGTTGGTGCCGGTGGTGGACCTGCCGTTCAGGCCGAAGTTGACGGAGCCGCCGGCCGGGATGGTGCCCGTCCACGACTCGTTGACGGCCGTGACCCGCTTGCCGCTCTGGGTCGCCTTGGCGTTCCAGACGCTGTTGATCGTCTGGTCACCCGGGAAGGAGAAGACGAGCGTCCAGCCGTTGATCGCCGTCGCGCCGCCGTTCTTGATCGTGACGTCGGCGTTGAAGCTGCTCCCCCAGTCCGAGAGCCGGTACGTCACCGTACACGCGGCGGGCGTCACCGACGGCGAAGGAGACGGGGACGGAGAGGCGGAGGGAGAGGGAGAGGGAGAGGGCGGACGGGGACGGGGACGGGCTGTTCGAGGGGCCGGCGCCGTTCCTGGCCGCCTGCCGCTGCGAGTGGGCGCGGAAGGCCGCCAGCTCAGGGGCGCCCGCGGAGACGCCGAACTTCCCGTCCACGCTGCGGTCCTGATACCACCAGAACGCGCTGCCGTCGCCGTCGGCCGCCTCGAAGTCGGGGAACAACGCGCTCCACCAGGCGGAGCGATCGACGTTGTGCACGTTGAACTCGCCCATGAAGAACGGCTTGCCGACGAGGGTGTGCGAGTCGGAGATCCACGCCCGGATCAGCGCCTTGGTCTGGTCGATGCTCAGGTTCGCCCAGGACTCGGTCGGATAGGGGTGGGCCGAGGTGAAGTCGACGTACGGCGACTGATGGATGAAGACGAACGGATTGCCCTCGTCACCGCCGAAGCCGTATTTCGTGCCGTGTCCCTCCAGGCCGGTGCCCAGCATGTGGTTGGGGTCGATCCCCTTCACGAAGGCGCCCATCTCGTCGACCCACGCGCGCAGGGTCGTTCCGCTGACGTTCTCCGAGGCGCTCTGGTCCTGGTAGCGGGGCTCGTTCATCAGCTCCCAGGCGAAGATCGTCGGATCGTCCTTGTATTTGATCCCGTTGTAGTGGTTGACGCGGTCGAGCGCGTGGCCGACGTAGTTCTTGTACGAGGTGAAGCAGCCGGGGCACCTCGTCTTGTCGAAGAACGCGGCCCGTCCCGGGTGGCCGCCGGACAGGCCCTCCCACTGGAGCCGGGTGTCGATGCCGCCGTAGGCCTCCCAGTAGTTCTCGAAGACCGGGATCAGCCGGACGCCGTGCGCCTTGGCCGACTGGATGATGTAGTCGAACTGGGCGAACTCCTGCTCGTTGTAGACGCCCTTGGACTTCTCGAACCCGTGCCAGTCCTCGTGGCTGAACATCCACACCCGCAGGACCGTGACCTTGTCGGCCTGGAGGTTCGCGAAGTGCGCGTCGATCCGCGCCTTGTCCATGTACTGCGTCTCGGTGTCGCCCGAGCCGCTGCCGAACGTGAACAGGTCGTAGGTGTTCGCGCCGGCGAAGTAGAAGGTCCTGCCGTCGAGGCAGAAGTGGATCCCGCACCGGTAGGCGAATCCCGCGGGGACCGCGGCCTGGACGGTGGCAGCCCCGGCGCGCCGCGCCGACGCGCCGGTGAGAACCGGCACGAGAGCGAGCAGGGCCGCGGCGATCACGACGAGGACGGCGGGCAGACGGCGTAAGGCAGGGGGGTGGTCCTTCACGTGCTTCTCCCTGAATCGGTTGAGCGCCGGAATCAGAAGGTCTTCCGATTGCCCTTGAGTCAAAAACTCAACCAGTTAAGTTTCAAGACCCAAAAGTGGGGGCGGTCGGGAGGCGCGGGCCGGGGGTCGGGACCGGCCCGCGCCTGCTCCTGCTCCGCCCCCTACTCGGCCCGGATGTCGTCGATGTGGAAGGTGCCGGGGCTCACCCAGACGAACATGCCGCGCACGTCCTTGAGGTCCTCCGTGGTGCAGGACATCGCCGAGGTGAGGTCGATCTCCACCGTCCCCGTGCCGTCCTGGTTCTGCCAGCCCCAGGTGGACTGGCACCACGCCCAGCCGGAGCCGGTCTGCAGCGCGACGCTGGTCGAGGTGCCCGCGGCCCCCGTCTTGATGTCGTACTTCAGCGTGCCCTTGGCCGACAGGTCGGCGGGCTCGGGGAAGGCCGCGCCGAACCAACCGCCGCCGGTCGCGTCCACCCGCAGTCCGTGCGTGCCGTCGGTGGCCCACTCGGCAGACTGGGCGACCGTGCCGGCGTCGCTCTGCCAGTTGCCGGGCGCCCAGCCCTGCACGCCGTCCTCGAAGGAGAACAGCCTGATCGCCGCGCCCGGGTCGGGCTTGACGGTCACCGTGATCGTGGCGGTGCCGGACCACCGCAGCAGGCTGTCACGCACCCGGTACGTCGCCGAGGCCCGGCCGCTGAAGCCCTCCGCGGGGGTGAAGGCGACCTTCCCAGACGCGTCGGCGGTGAAGGTGCCGCCGGTCACGGTCAGGCTCGCCTGACGGCCCGCCGTGGCCGGGTCGAGATCGAGTGTCTCCGGCCTGATCCTGGCGAGGTACGCGACGTCGTTGGCGGTGGCGTCCACCGTGACCGCCGTGCCGGAGGTCGTGACGGCCGTGTCGTCGTCGGCCACCGGCGGGAAGAGCGGCAGCCTGCCGCGGATCGCCGCCGAGGCGTTGGTGATCGTCGTGCACACCGGACTGGGACAGTAGACGGTGAAGCCGTCGTAGTCGGGGTAGAGCGTGCCGTCGTCCTGCGTGCCCGCGATCAGCCAGTACAGGAAGCCCGCGCCGCCGCCGGACACGAAGGCGTCCGTCCACTCCCGGTAGACGGGGTTGCGCACGGCCTTGCTCAGCAGGCCGAACTCGCCGAGCATCACCGGCTTGCCGATCCTGCGGCCGTCGGCGAGGTGCTTCTTGATCCAGGTCGTGCCCCAGGCGGCGTCCTTGCCCCATCCGTCCGGATAGAGGTGCAGGGACATCAGGTCCATCTTCGGCAGCTTCGCCAGCGCGACGGTGTCCACGCCCTCGCCGCAGTTGTCGGTCCAGTCGGAGCCGCCCGGGTCGGTGCAGTAGAAGCCCTCGTCACCCGCGCTCACCAGGTGCTTGGCGTCCACCGACTTGACGTGCCGGGACATCTCGTCGGCCCAGGCCGTGACGGTGGCCCCGACATTGGCCGTGGTGCAGCCGGACGAGGTCGGGTAGTTGCCCGACCCCTTGCACCGGGGCTCGTTGGCCAGCTCCCAGGCCATGATCGTGGGGTCGTCCTTGTAGGCCACGCCGGTCAGCGTGTTGACCCGGTTGAGCAGGTGGGTGATCCAGCCCTTGAACCAGCCCTTGATCGTCGGGTTCGTGTAGAAGTCGTCGTGATACTGGCCCTTGGCCCAACGGACGTACTGGTCCATGCCGCCATAGGCGTTCCAGTTATTGACGAACGGGATGACCAGCTTGATCCCGGACTGCCTGGCCTTCCACAGCACGTAGTCGAGGTGCTCCAGGCCGTCCGCCCCGTCGTTGTAGGCGGGCTTGGTCCCGTCCCAATACTGGAAGTAGACGCCGTCCGCCTTGCCCTGGATGGAGTCGGACCGTCGGGGAGGCCCGGGCCGGTCAGGTGCCCGGGTCGTCGTCCTGCAACAGGACGAGGGCGGCGGCGCCGAAGAGCCCGGCGTCGCGGCCCAGGGAGGTCGGGTCCACCCGCAGGCGCCGCAGGAAGCCGAGCCCGGCGTTCCTCTCGATCGCCTGCCTGAGCGGGTCGAAAAGGATCGGCCCCGCCGCGGCCACGCCCCCTCCGATGACGACGTGGTCGAGGTCGAACAGGGCGGACGCCGTGAGCACGGCGGTGGCCAGCGCGTCGGCGGCGCGCCGAAAGGCGAGCGTGGCGGTGGGATGCCCGGCCCGGGCGTCGGCGGCCAGCGCCCGCGCGTCCTCACCGGTCCAGCCGTTCGCGGCGGCCCACCGCACCATGCCGGGCCCGCTCGCGATGGTCTCGACACAGCCGACGCCGCCGCAGGGGCACGGCTCGCCACCGGGATCCACTGTGATGTGGCCGATGTGCCCGGCGTTGCCCGTCGGGCCGACGTACGGCACGCCGTCGAGGACGAAGCCCCCGCCGACGCCGGTGGAGACCACCATGCCGAGCATGGCGCGGCTCCGGGCCGCGCCGTCCTCGCTCAGGCCGCGCCACCACTCCCCGAGCGCCATGCACTGGGCGTCGCCCGCGAGCCGTACGGGCCGCCGGGCAGCACCTCGCCGAGCGCGTCCACCAGCGGGAACTCGCGCCAGGCGGGGATGTTCACGGGACTGACGGTGCCCCGGCGCGGGTCGAGCGGCCCGGCCGAGCCCACCCCGATCCCGTCGAGGCGGGCGGGCGGCACGCGCTCGGTGATCCGGTTCACGACCTCCGACAGCGTCCGGTCGGCCGAGCCCGGGCCGCGCAGCGGCACCTCGGCGCGGGCCAGCATCTCGCCGTCGGGCGCGACGGCCGCGGCGGCGAACTTCGTGCCGCCGATGTCCACCGCGAGGACGGTCATCGCCGCATCCCCAGCCCTTCACCACATGTCACTTAACCGGATAAGTCCCGGCAAAGGTATTGGGTGCGTGACCACCACGTCAACGGGTGATCACCGGTGTGATCCTCCCGCGACCTCCCACAGTCTCGATCACGGCGGGAAAGCGCAGCCAGGCGCGGGTGACCGGCCCGTCACGGGGTACGCCGCGACAGATCGGCCGAACCGGTTCAGCCAGAAAGGTTCACCACGACAGGGGGTATCCATAATTCCGATGGGTTAGGTAGGGTTAGCGGGTGCATTTCGACTACACCATGGCGATCGGCTCGTTTCTGGTCGCCGTCGTCGTCGGCCTCACCGGTATGGGTGGCGGCGCGCTCATGACGCCCATGCTCGTGACGTTCTTCGGCGTGCCGCCCCTCGCCGCCGTCTCCAGCGACCTCGTCGCCGCCGCCGTCATGAAACCGGTGGGCAGCCTCGTGCACCTGCGCCGGGGGACGGTCAACCTGAGGCTCGTCGCCTGGCTGTGCGCCGGCTCGGTCCCCGCGGCGTTCTGCGGGGTGCTCATCGCCCGCGCCCTCGGCAAGGGCGAGGCCGTGCAGGAGGTGATCCAGAAGGGTCTCGGCGTCGCCCTGCTCATCGCGGCGGGGGGCCTGGCCGTCCGCGGCTACCTCGCCATGCGCGACCGCGCCGAGGGCCGCACCCCCCGAGACCGGCCGCCGCACCGCCGCCCCCGGCGAACCGGCCGCGACCGAGATGCCCTCCGTCACCGTACGGCCGCTGCCGACCGCACTGGTCGGGGCCGTCGGCGGGCTGGTGGTCGGCATCACCTCGGTCGGCTCCGGCTCACTCATCATCGTGGCCCTGCTGGCGCTCTACCCCGCGCTGAAGGCCAACCAGCTCGTCGGGACCGACCTCGTCCAGGCCGTGCCGCTCGTCATGTCGGCCGCGCTCGGGCACCTGCTGTTCGGCGAGTTCACGCTGTCGGTCACGGTCGCGCTGCTGGCGGGCTCCATCCCCGGCGTCTACCTCGGCTCGCGGATCTCCTCGCGCGCCCCCGGCGGGCTGATCCGCCGCGTCCTGGCGTTCGTGCTGCTCGCCTCGGCGCTGAAGATGTTCGGCGTCGGCAACACCGAGACCGTCTGGGTGCTGGTCGCCGTGCTGCTGCTCGCCCCGGCCTTCTGGATGGTCCTGCGTGTGCGGTGCGGCCTGCCCGCGCTTCCCCGGAAGCGGGAGGCTCAGACCGCCGGGAGGTGACGGCTCAGGAAGTCCATGGCCAGCGCCCACGCCGTACGGCCCGCCTCCGGGTTGTGGAACATCGGCGCGAAGAAGTTGTGGAAGGCGTGGCCGGCCTCCTCCTGCACGTGGACCTCCACGTCCGGCCGTCCGGCCGCCGCCTCCTCCACGACCGCCACCCTGTCGCGGGGGATGTAGGGGTCCCGGCCGCCGAAGTGGAACTGGATCGGGCAGCGGATGTCGCCCATCAGCTGCGGCGCGTCCGGCACGGCCGAGCCGTAGAAGGACACCACGGCCGACAGGCCGCTCCCGTCGGCGCGGGCCGCGATCGCGTAGGCCAGCGAGCCGCCGAGGCAGAAGCCGAGCGCGCCGGTCCCGCCCGTCACCTCGGGCCGCGCCGTGAGCGCGGCCAGCGCGGCGGCGCAGTCGTCCGCGCCCTTCTCCGGGTCGAAGTCCGCCGACAGCTCCAGTGAGGCGCGCAGCCCCTCCTCGTCGTGCGCGGCCGCCCAGCCGGGCCGCAGCCGCCAGAACAGGTCCGGCACGCCCACGACATAGCCGAGGGCGGCGAGGTCGGCGGCGACGGCCCTGATGTAGTCGCTCACGCCCCAGATCTCCGGGATCAGCAGCAGCCCCGGGCCGCTCCCCCGCTCCGGAATCCACAGGCGCAGGTCGAAGCCGCCGTCCGCGACCGTCACCGTCTGCGTGCGCTCGGACATCGTTCCTCCCATCCGCGGTGCCGACCGCGATCATCTCACGCGCCGTCAGACCTCCGGCGTGCGGCCTCGCGGCGGCCATACGGGCGAGGTAACGACGGTCCCGCCGGACGGACGATCCCGGAGGCCGCCCGGGCCGGGAGGATCGGGAGACGTGATCAAAGCGATGGCCGCGCTCCTCGCCGCAGCCGCCCTCCTCGCCTCATTGCAGGGCTGCGCCTCGCCGCCCCGCCCGCGCCCGGCCTCCGACTGCGGTCCCGGCGCGACCTGCGGCACCCTGCGGGTGCCGCTCGACCGGACCGACCCGGCGGCGGGCACGGTCACGATCGGCTACACACTGGTGCGCCACCTCGACGGCTCGCGGCCCGCGCAGGGGACGGTCGTGCCCAACCCCGGCGGCCCCGGTGCCTCGGCGACCGCCGCCCTCGCCATGTACGCCACCGGCTACCGCGACCTGCTCAGAACCCACGACCTGCTGCTGGTCGACCCGCGCGGGACCGGTGTGTCGGACCCGCTGCGCTGCCGGGCGGCCTCCGGAGTGACCACCGCGAGCCCGCGGGCCGAGATCGTGGCGGCGATCGGCGCCTGTGGCGCCGAACTGGGTGACCGGGCCCGCCACTACACGACGGCCGCCGCCGCGGACGACATCGACGCCGTCCGCGCTCACCTGGGGATCGACCGGCTCGACCTGCTCGGCCAGTCGTACGGCACCTATCTGATGACCGTCTATGCCCGGCGCCACCCGGACCACGTCGGGTCGATCGTGCTGTCGGGGGCCTACCCGCTGCGGTTCGACCCGTGGGCCAGGCAGAACGCGCGGGCCCTGCGCCGCGCGGTCGGCGCGTTGTGCGACCGTTCACGCGGCGCGTGCGAGGGCCGGGCGGTGCTGGCGGACCTCGCCGCGGTCGCCGCCCGCCTGCGGCGGAGCCCGGTGCCACTGGAGGGCGGTCTGCTGGACGAGGCGGCCCTCGCCGGAATGGTCTACCAGGTCGCGTCGGACGACCCCGAGCTGTTCGGGCGGCTGCCCGCGATCCTGCGCCGGGCCGCCGGCGGCGACACCGGGCCGCTCGCGGAGCTGGCCGGACAGGTCCGCGACGGCGCGGTGAGAGACGGCGACGACTTCAGCGTCGCCCTTTCTAGAGGTCGCGCAGCGCCGGGAGGAGCTCCTTCTCCGACCACTCGAAGAACTCCCGCTGGTGCTCCCGTCCGACCTGCACGAGCGCGAGGTGGGTGAAGCCGGCCTCGGTGTACTGCCGCACGGCCTCGACCACGGCGCCGACGTCCGCGCCGCAGGGCACCTTCTCGGCCACGTCCTCCGGCCGTACGGTCTCGGTCGCGGCGGCGAAGTTCACCGGCGCGGGCAGCTCCGACATGACCTTCCAGCCGGCCACCGACCAGCGCCACAGGCGGTGCGCCCGCTCGATCGCGGCGTCCTTGTCGGGGTCGTAGCAGACGGCCAGCTGGCCGTAGACGGGCTTGCCCTCGCCGCCGGACGCGGCGAACTTCTCCACCAGCGACCCGTCCGGGTCGGTCGCCACGAGGCCGTCGCCGAGCTCGGCCGCGATGTCCACCGACTGCTCGCCGGACGCGGCGACCGCGATGGGCACCGGCCGTTCGGGCAGGTCGAACAGCCGGGCCGAGTCGATGTCGAAGTACTCGCCGCGGTAGTTGCGGTAACCGCCCTGGAAGAGCTCCTTGATGACCTCGATGGCCTCGCGGAACATGTCGTGCCGGGTGTTGACCGGCGGCCAGCCGTGCCCCACCACGTGCTCGTTCAGGTTCTCGCCCGCGCCCACGCCGAGCGTGAACCGGCCGTCGCTGAGCACGCCCATCGTGGCCGCCTTCTGCGCCACCACCGCCGGGTGGTAGCGCATGATCGGGCACGTCACGTAGGTCATCAGCGGCAGCCGTTCGGTGGCCTGCGCCACCGCGCCCAGCACCGACCAGGCGTACGGAGAGTGGCCCATCTCCTCAAGCCACGGGAAGTAGTGGTCGGAGATGACCGCATAGCCGAACCCCACTCGCTCGGCCGTGACCGCGTCCTCCACCAGTTCCTTCGCGGGTGACTGCTCGCACATGAGTGTGAATCCGATCTCTGCCATACGGCCACCCCTACCCACTGGCGCGCGGTCAGACCGCGCGGTGGTACTGGTCGGGCCACCGCCCGGGCACACCCAGTCCCCGAGAACGCAACTCGCGCGCCGCCAGGTTCGGCCAGTAGGGGTTGCGCAGCAGCTCACGGCCGAGCATGACCGCGTCGGCCTGCCCGGAGGCGACGATCTCCTCCGCCTGGCGCGGCTCGGTGATGAGGCCGACGGCCGACGTGGGCAGGTCGGTCTCCGCCTTCACGCGGGCCGCGAACGGCACCTGATATCCCGGCTCCACCGGGATCCTGGCCTTCGGCGCGTTGCCGCCCGTCGAGACGTCGAGCAGGTCCACCCCGTGGGCGAGCAGTTCCTTGGCCAGCCGCACCGTGTCGTCGGCCGTCCAGCCCTCGCGGGGGTCCTCGGGGTTCTCGCTCAGCCAGTCGGTGGCCGAGATCCGGAAGAACAGCGGCAGCTCGTCCGGCCACTCGGCGCGTACGGCGTCGACCACCTCCAGGGCGAAGCGGGCGCGGTTGGCGAAGGAGCCGCCGTACGCGTCGGTGCGCCGGTTGCTGAACGGCGACAGGAACTCGTGGATCAGGTAGCCGTGGGCGCCGTGGATCTCCACCACCTTGAAGCCCGCCGCGAGCGCGCGCCGCGCGGCCGCCGCGAAGTCCTCCACCACCCGCCGGATGTCCGCCTCGCTCAGCTCCTCCGGCACCGGGTGGCCCTCGTCGAACGGGATCGGGCTGGGCGCGACCGGTTGCCAGCCGTGCTGCTCGGGGCCGACCGGCGCGCCGCCGCGCCAGGAACGGTCGGTGGACGCCTTGCGCCCGGCGTGGCCGAGCTGGATGCCGGGCACCGCGCCGTGCTCGGTGAGGAACCGGGTGATGCGGCCGAACTGCGCTTGTTGGCGCTCGTTCCACAGCCCGAGGTCGGCGGGGCTGATCCGGCCCTCGGGGGGACACGGCGGTGGCCTCGACCACGATCAGACCGCCCCGCCCACCGCCCGGGAGCCGAGATGGGTGAGGTGCCAGTCGGTGGGCACGCCCTGCTCGGGCCCCTCCACGGCCGCGCTGTACTGGCACATCGGCGCCATCCAGACGCGGTTGGGGATGGTCAGGCTCCGCAGGGTCAGAGGCTCGAACAACGCGCTCACGCCGCGCTCCTCTCTCATCGGGACCCTTGTACGATAGCTTCCGTAGTACGGCATCTGTCAAACTACGAAGACCTTCGTACAAGGGGAGGCCCGATGACCCCGCAACCCCGGACGCTCGACCATCCGGACCGGTCCGAGATCCGGCTGGAGGACGTGCTGCACGCGCTGTCCGACCCCGTACGCCTCCAGATCGTGTGCTTCCTGTCCACCGAGGGCGAGTCCTCCTGCTCCGCGATCGACCTCGCGGTCAGCAAGTCGACGACCACCCACCACTTCCGGGTGCTCCGCGAGGCGGGCGTGATCAGGCAGGTCTACCAGGGAACCGCGAAGATGAGCTCCCTGCGCCGCGAGGATCTCGACGCCCTCTTCCCCGGTCTGCTCGACACCGTGGTCACCGCGTACGAGGCCCAGCAGGCCAGGACTGTGACCGTTTAAACGAACTTGACCAGTCACGCCCCTTTGCCGTACCGTTGTAACTGCCAAAGAAATTTAAGACAGTTACAACGGGGACCTGGACGGTAATGATGTTCTACGACTACTCCCTGGCCACCGAGCGCGTCACGCAGTTGCACCGCGAGCCGACAACGCACGCGTCGCCAGCCGCCTGGTCGCGGCCCGGCGCTGGTCGCGTCTCGCGTCCTGGGCACAGCGTCAGGCCCGCAGGGCGAGCCACGACCTGGGCTGACGGCCGTCACCGCGTCGGTCCGGAGGGGAAGGGCCGATGCGTACGACACGCGACATCCGCACGGCGGTGGTGAAGCCGGTCATCGCCGCCCTCATGGAGGACGCGGGCACCGGCCTCGACTACGGCACCCGGCCCGACCGCCTGCCGGGCCTGCTCACTCCCCTTGACCGTTTCTTCGTCCGCAACCACGCCCCGACTCCCCGTCTCGACGCGAGAACCTGGACGCTGCGCGTCGAGGGCGGCGGCGTGCGCCGCACCGTCCGCTACACCTACGACGACCTGTGGCGCCGGTTCCCGCTCGTGTCCGTCGTCCGGACCTTGGAGTGCGCGGGCAACCGGCGCGCCCTCTTCGGCGCCGAGCACGGGCGCCGCTTCGGCGGGGTGCAGTGGGGCCGCGGCGCGATCGGCACCGCCGAGTGGACCGGGATCCCGCTGCGCGACCTGCTCGAATCCGCGGGCCTGACGGACGCCGCCGTCGAGGTGATGCCGGAAGGGCTCGACGAGGCGCGCGGACGCCGCCCGATGCCCCTCGCCAAGGCCCTGGCCCCCGACACCCTGCTCGCGCTCGCCATGAACGGCGAGATCCTGCCGCCCGACCACGGCTTCCCCGCCCGCGTGGTGGTCTCCGGCTGGCTCGGCGCCGCGAGCATCAAGTGGGTGGGCCGGATCGAGGTGTCCGACCGGCCGCTGCGCGTGCCGTGGAACACCGAGGACTACGTGATCGTCGCCCCCGGCCGTCCGGCCGTGCCGATCACCTCCACGCCGGTCGCGAGCCTGGTCGAGCTGCCCTGGCCCGCGCGGCTGCATCCCGGCCCGCAGACGATCCGCGGCCGGGCGTACGCCGGGGAGGACCGCGTGGCCGCCGTCGACTACCGGATCGACGACGGCCCCTGGCGGCCGGCCGCACTCGACGGGCCGGACCTCGCGGGCGCCTGGACCCGCTGGCGGTTCCCCTGGGACCCCACCCCCGGCGCGCACGTCCTGCGGGTGCGGGCCACCGACGAGCACGGCCGCTCCCAGCCCGAGGCCACCCCCTGGAACGACCTCGGCTACTGCCACAACTCGGTGCTCCCCCACCCGATCCTGGTCGCTTAGGGGACGAGCACCACCTTGCCCGTGGTCGCACGGGTCTCCAGCGCGGCGTGCGCGGCGGCGGCGTCCTTGAGCGGGAAGCTCTGCACCAGCGGGACCAGCGCACCCGACCCCGCGGCCGCCAGCGCCCGCTCCTCCAGGCCCCGCAGGCCGCCCGGCCGCTTCAGCACCCGGGGGCCGACCGCCACCGCCGCGGTGATGCCACGCGCGTACAGGTCCTCCGTGGTCAGCGCGGTCGGGCCGCCCTCGGCGTCCGCCCAGCCGAACAGCACGATCCTGCCGCCGACGCCGAGCAACTCCAGGGTCTTGCGCCCGAGGTCCCCGCCGACGCCGTCGAGCGCCAGCGTGACCTCCCGGTCGCCGAGGAGCGCCCGCACCTCGTCGGGCCAGCCGGGAACGCCGTAGTCCACGGCGTGGTGCGCGCCCAGCGCCAGCACCCGGCTCACCTTGGCCGCGCCGCCGGCGAGCCCGACGACCGTGGCCCCGGCCCGCACCGCCGCCTGCACCAGCAGGTTGCCGATGCCCCCCGCCGCCGCCGTCACCACGACGACGTCGTCCGCCCGGATCTCCGCGACGTCGAGGATGCCCATGGTGGTCCGGCCGGTGCCGATCATCGCCACCGCCTCGCCGTACCCCAGGCCGTCCGGGATCTCGTGGATCGCCGAGGCGTCCCGTACGGCCAGTTCGGCGTAGCCGCCGGGAGCCATGCCGAGGTGGGTCACCACCCGCCTGCCGACCAGGCCCGGGTCGACCCCGGGGCCGACGGCGTCGACGACCCCAGCGACCTCCGGCCGGGACTCGGTGGGCAGATCGGGAACGGGGATCGGGCCGCCGGCGTACTTCCCCGCCCGCAGCGTGGTGTCGACCAGGTGCACCCCCGCCGCCCGTACGGCCACGCGGACCTGGCCGGGCCCCGGCTCGGGATCCTCGACCTCCTCGTAGACGAGATTCTCGGCGGGACCAAAGGCGTGCAGTCGTATGGCGTACATGTGTCCCGTTATAGATCTCCGGGACACCCCCCCACATCGGGCGATGGTCCTAGGTCGTATGTAGGCCGATAGATGGAGTCACAGAGTTATGGCGTTCTTCGTTGGGTTTTTCCTCGGCGGCCCTTATGCTCGCACCAAGTCCTCTTTACTACCGTGAGTGAGGAGATGTTGCGTGGCTGATGACGCGCCGCCACCTGGTATCGACGCGCGCGTCCCCAATCCCGCGCGCATGTACAACTACTTTCTCGGCGGAAAGGACAACTTCGCGGCCGACCGGGAAGCCGCGGAGAAAGTGCTGAAGGTCGCGCCCGAGGCCCCCGCGCTGGCCCGCCGCAACCGGGCCTTCCTGCGCCGGGCCGTACGCCATCTGGTGGCCGAGGCCGGGATCCGGCAGTTCGTGGACATCGGGACCGGACTGCCGACTGAGGGCAGCGTCCACGAGGTGGCGCACGAGATGGACCCCGGTGTCCGGGTGGCGTACGTGGACAACGACCCGGTCGTGCTCGCGCACTCCCGGGCCCTGCTGTCGGGCACCGCCGCCACCACCGTCACCGTGCAGGGGGACCTGCGGCGCCCCGAGGAGATCCTGGCCGATCCGGAGCTGCGGGCACTGATCGATCTTTCCGAGCCGGTCGCCATCCTGCTCGTGGCCGTGGTGCACTTCCTCACCGACGACGACAAGCCGGCCGAGCTCGTGGCCCGCCTCAGGGAGTCCGTGGCCCCCGGAAGCCACCTCGTGCTGTCCCACGTCACCGACGAGGAACGGGCCGGCGACGCCCGCGAGGGGGCGGCCGTCTACCGGCAGGCCAGCACCGGCGTCACGCTGCGGAGCCGCGAGCAGATCCACGAGCTGTTCGACGGCTTCCACCTCATCGAACCGGGCCTCGTCCCGCTCGACGACTGGCGGCCCGACGACGAGAACCTGCTCGCCCGGCAGGCCCGCCGTCACCTGCCCACGTGGTTCCTCTGTGGGGTCGGCACGTGCCCTGAAAAGGCCGTGAATATTGTGTTACGTCCTGCGTGTACTTGTTTCTTCCTTTAGGGGCGATACGCCAGGCTATGCGGCATGCTCAAGCGCACCAGGTTGTTCGGGCAGAAGACCCGAGTCACCTTCACCCTGCCCGTTGACGAGCCCTCGGGGACGGTCAGCGTGGTGGGCGACTTCAACGACTGGCTGCCCGGCCGCCACGAACTGCTGCGGCGCAGGAACGGCACCCGCACCGTGTCGGTGATCCTCCCGCCCGGCGCGCACCGGTTCCGCTATCTCGCGACGGGCGGCGTGTGGTTCGACGACGACAGCGCCGACCAGGTGGACGACCAGGGCAGCGTGCTGCACCTCTGACTGTTTCTCCGGCCGGAAGCAGGGCAGACGGGGAAACCATGAAGGCAGTTACCTGGCACGGCAAACGCGACGTACGGGTGGAAGAGGTCCCCGACCCCGCCATCAAGGAACCCACCGACGCGATCATCCGGGTCACCACGACCGCCATCTGCGGCTCCGACCTGCACCTGTACGAGGTGCTCGGCCCGTTCATCGGCGAGGGCGACATCCTCGGCCACGAGCCGATGGGCATCGTGGAGGAGGTCGGCGCGGAGGTCACCCACATCTCCCCCGGCGACCGCGTGGTGATCCCGTTCAACATCTCGTGCGGCCACTGCTTCATGTGCGACCGCGCGCTGTACGCCCAGTGCGAGACCACCCAGGTCCGCGAGTACGACACCGGCGCCGCCCTCTTCGGCTACACGAAGCTGTACGGCGAGGTGCCCGGCGGCCAGGCGCAATACCTGCGCGTCCCGCAGGCGCACTTCGGGCCGATCAAGGTGCCGGACGGGCCGCCGGACGAGAGGTTCGTCTACCTCTCCGACGTGCTGCCCACCTCCTGGCAGGCCGTCGAATGGGCCGAGGTGCCCGACGGCGGCAGCGTCACCGTCTTCGGCCTCGGACCGATCGGGCAGATGTCGGCCCGCATCGCGCGCCACCGCGGCTACCGCGTGATCGGCGTGGACATCGTCCCGGAACGTCTGGAGATGGCCCGGCGGCACGGCATCGAGGTGATCGACGGGAACGAGACCGACGACGTGCCCGAAGCTATCCGGTCGACGACCGGGGGCCGGGGCACCGACTCGGTCATCGACGCCGTCGGCATGGAGGCGCACGGCTACACCGTGGGCAAGCTCGCCCAGACGGTCACCGGGATGCTGCCCGACAAGGCCGCCGCCGCCATGATGACCCGCGCCGGCCTCGACCGGCTCGCCGCCCTGCAGGACGCCATCGAGACCGTACGCCGCGGCGGCACGATCTCGATCAGCGGCGTGTACGGCGGGATGACCGACCCCATGCCGATGCTGCAGATGTTCGACAAGGGCATCACGCTCAGGATGGGCCAGGCCCACGTCAAGCGGTGGGTGGACGACCTCATGCCGCTCCTGACGGGCGACGGCGATCCCCTGGGGGTGGAGGACCTGGCGACCCACCGCCTGCCGCTCGACCAGGCCCCGCACGGCTACGAGATCTTCCAGAAGAAGGAGGACGGCGCGATCAAGGTGCTGCTCAAGCCCTGACGATCAAGCCCTGACGGCCGCGGCCCGCCTGACCCGGCCGCGTACGGCGGTGCCGAGGAAGACCGCACCGAACACCAGGCCCACGAACAGGGCGATGGAGGCCCCGGTCGCGACGTTCCACAGCGTGGAGACCCACACGCCCGCGAGGGCGCACGCGACCCCGATCGCGGCGGCGAGCGGGAACAGCGGCGCGAGCCTGTCGGTGAGCAGGCGGGCGGTCGCGGCCGGGCCCACGATCAGCGCCACGGCGAGGATCGTCCCCAGCGCGGGCACGGTGGCGACGACGGTCACCTCGACGACCGCGAGCAGCGCGAAGTCCAGCAGCACGGTGGGCAGCCCGAGCGCCGCCGCCCCCACCGGGTCGAACGCCGCGAGCAGCAGTTCCTTGCCCACCAGGGCGAGCAGGAGCAGCACGCCGGCGGCGACGGCGGTGGTCGCCACCAGGTCGCCCGTGCCGACGGCGAGGACGTCGCCCACCGTGTAGGCCGCCAGGTCCTTGGTGAAGCCGTCCTGGGCCGACACCAGCACCACACCGAGCGCGAAGCCGCCCGACAACGCGATGCCGGTGGCCGTGGTGAAGTCCTGCCCGCGGCCCCGGCCGAACGCGAGGACGGCGGCGACCACCAGCAGCCCGAACAGCCCGCCGCCTAGATAGAGGTTCACCCCGAGCAGCGCCGCGATGACGATGCCGGGGAACGTCGCGTGGGTGAGGGCCATCGTGAAGAACGGCAGCCGCCGCGCGATCACGAAGACCCCGACCACCCCTCCCAGCACGCCGACCAGGACGGCCTCGACGAGGGCCCGGTGAACGGTGGAGTCGAGCCAGTTCACGCCGCCTCCAGGACCGAGCGGCGGCGGGCCCGGCTCAGGCCGGCCTTCCTGCGGACGAACCCGGCGGCGTGGGCCAGGCCGTACATCGCCACCAGGACGAGCACGACGGTCGCGCCGGAGGCGAGCCTGACGCCGTACCCGATCGACGCCTCGTAGCTCACGACGAGCCCGAGCCACCCGGCGGCCGCGCCGACGAGGCAGGCGACCGGCACGATGACCGCGAGCCGGTCCGACAGGCTCCGCGCCGCCGCGGCCGGCACGATGAGCAGCGCGATCACGAGGATCGTGCCGACCGCCTTGACGGCGGCCACGACGACCAGCGCGACCGCGACGTTCAGCACGAGGTCGAGCAGGCCCACGCGCACACCGGCCGCCTGGGCGCCCTCGGGGTCGAAGGCGCGCAGCAGCAGCGGCCGCCGCAGCACCGCGAGCAACGCCACGACCACGACCGTCACGACGGCGGTCTGCGCGAGTTGCGCCTCGGTGACCGTCAGCACCCGCCCGAACAGGAACGCGGTGAGGTCGGAGGTGAAGCCCGTCTGCCGCGACACCAGCACCACGCCGACCGCGAACAGCGTGGTCAGCAGCATGGCGAGCGCGGCGTCCTCGCTCACCCGGCGGCGCTGCGTGAGCAGCGTGAGCAGGACGGCCGTGGCGACCCCGGCGGCCAGCGCACCCCAGAAGATGCCGCCGTCCCCGGCCATGAGGTGGCCGATGACCACGCCGGGGAAGACGGTGTGCGTCAGGGTGTCGCTGACGAAGGCGAGCCGGCGCAGCAGCACCAGCACGCCGACCGTGCCCGCGAGCGCGCCGAGGACGACCAGTTCGACCAGCGCGCGGGCCATGAACGGCAGGTGGAAGGGTTCGAAGAGAATCATGTCTGGGTCACGATCACGCGGTCGCCGCGCAGTTCGAGCGCGTGCCCGCCGTACGTCGCCCGCAGCCGCTCGGGCGTCAGCACGTCGCCGGTCGGGCCGAAGCCGAACTGGTGCCGGTTGAGCAGGCACACCTCGTCGCAGGCGAGGTGCGCGATGGCGAGGTCGTGGGTGCTGACGACGACGGAGGCGCCCTTCGCCTTCAGCGAGCCGATCGCCTCCAGCAGCGCGTGCTGGCTGACCGCGTCCACGCCGTTGAACGGCTCGTCGAGCAGCAGCATCCGGGGCTTGGCGGCGATGGCCCTGGCCAGCAGCACCCGCTGGCGCTGCCCGCCCGACAGCGTGCCGAACCGGTCGCGCGCCCGCCCGGCCAGCCCGACCCGCTCCAGGGCGTCGGCCACCTCGGCCCGGTCCTCGGCGGAGGGGCGGCGCAGCCAGCCGATCCGCCGGTAGCGGCCCATCATCACCACCTGCTCGACCGACACCGGGAAGTCGGGGTCGAGCGTGTCGGCCTGCGGGACGTAGGCGACGTCGCGGCGGGCCTGCGCCGGGGGCCGGCCCAGCACCTCGATCCGGCCGCGTACGACCGGCACCAGGCCGAGCAGCGCCTTGATGAACGTGGACTTGCCGGCGCCGTTCGGGCCGATCAGCGCCACGGCCTCGCCCTCGTGGACGACGCCGTGCAACTCCTCCAGGACCGGGACGTCGCCGTAGGCCACGCTCGCCCGGTCGAGCACCAGGGTCGGCGCGCGCTCACTCATGCGGCGGTCCCCCTCAACGCGTTGACGATGGTGTCGGTATTGTGCTCCTCCATCTGCAGGTAGGTCGCACCGGCCGACCCCTCGGGGCCCAGTGAGTCGCCGTACAGCGCGTCCTCGCCGGCCACGACCGTCACCCCGGCCTCGCGGCCGATCGCCTCGGCCGTCTTGGGCGGCAGCGACGCCTCCGAGAAGATCGCGGCCACCCCGGTCGCCTTGATCTTGGCGACGAGGTCGGACACCTGCTTGGCGGACAACTCGGCCGAGGTGTCGAAGCTCGGGATGATCGAGCCGACGAACGTCAGCTTGTAACGGTCGAGGTAGTAGCCGAAGGCGTCGTGGTTGGTCACCAGCTTGCGCCGGTCGGCGGGGACGGACTCGATCTTCTTCGCGATCTCGGTGTCGAGCGCGCCGAGCTTCGCGTCGTACGCCGCCCGGTTGGCCTGGTAGGCCGCGGCGTCGTCCGGATCGGCGGCGGCGAACCCCTTCTCGATCGTGGCGACCATCGTCTTGACGTTCAGCGGGTTGTGCCAGATGTGGGGATCGCCGTTGCGGATCCGTACGCCCTGGGAGGCGTCGACCACGGGCCCGTCGAAACCGGCGGCCGAGATCGTCTCGTCCAGCCACTTCTCCAGGCCCACCCCGTTCTTGACGAGCACGTCGGCCTCGGCGATGGCCTGCATGTCGGCCGGGGACGGCTCGTAGTCATGGGGATCGACGTTCGGCTTGAGCAACTGGTGGACGCTGACCCGGTCGCCGCCGACGTTGCGGGCGAAGTCGGCCACCTGTGTGGTGGTCGCCACCACCTTCAGCGGCCGGGCCGGGTCGGAAGAGGAAGTGGGCTTGTCCGCGCCGCCACACCCGGCGGCGAGCAGGACGAGCAGGGCGGCGGACGACAACGTACGGGCGAGCGGCGAGAGCACGACGAATCCTCAAGTCGGCATATCAAAGTCGGTGCATCAGGGGAAACATCCCTTCCAAATGTCTCGCAAATGAAAATCATTGTCAACTTAGGACACTTCGGCCGTCCGTACGGCCGTGCCACCAGTCCACCGGCCGCGCCGGCCGTCACCCAGGGCGACTGCGAGTACGTCCAGACGACACGCCGCGAGCTCGTGACCGCGTCCGAGCAGAGCGTCATGGACATGACGCAGATCTTCAAGCTGGTCGAGCTGGGCAGCATCGTCTGGTTCCTCCCCGCCTCGATCGCACGGCGCTACCCGCGGCCTGAGATCGCCTACCGCGCCGTCGCCGGCCTCGATCCGGTCACGCTGTCGGTCGCCTGGCCGCAGGACGCGCGCTCGGCGTCCGTCGCCGCCTTCGTCCGCGCGGCCATTGCGGTCGCGGACAGCACGGCCCGGGCCGTGCCGGGGTTGTCGGCGAACACGCCGTCCACGCCGAGGTCGTAGAGCATCGCCAGCCAGCCCATCACGTCGCCGGTCGCCCGCGCGTACGCCGGAGAGGCCGGGTCGCCGCGCCGGAAATCGGCCGGGAGATGGGCGTTCTCGTCGCGGACGGTCCACACGTGCACGTCGAGACCGGCCCGGTGGGCGTCCCGCACCAGCGTCGTGGGGGCGAGGAGGCGGCCGTCGGGTCCCGTGGGGACGACCCGCGAGGTCGCCACGCCGATGCCGTCCGCGTACGTCGCGACTTCCGCGAGCCCATCGGGCGTGACCATCCGGTCGTACGGCGCGCCGGAGCCGCTGACGAGCTGGATCAGCGGCAGCCGGGTCTTCCCGCGCAGCTCGCGCAGGTTGGCCGCTTCGAACGACTGGATGAAGACCCGATCGTGCCGGTCGCGCCGGCCGTGCCGGCCCAGCACGTCGAGCAGCGGCTCCTCCAGCGGCAGGCCGATGGAGGCGAAGTAGGTGGGGTGCTTGGTCTCCGGGTACACGCCCACGCCGTGCCGCGTGGCCAGTTCCACGACCTCGTCGAACGTCGGGATCGGGGCCAGTCCGTCGAAGGCGGTGTTGCCCGGGCGCAGGTCGGGGATGCGCTCGACGGCCCGCAGCGTGCGCAGTTCGCCGAGCGTGAAGTCCTCGGTGAACCAGCCGGTGACCGCGACGCCGTCGATGGTCTTGGTGGTGCGGCGGTCGGCGAACTCGGGGTGGCTCGCCACGTCGGTGGTCCCCGAGATCTCGTTCTCGTGGCGGGCCACCAGGACGTGGTCCCTGGTGGAGACCAGGTCGGGCTCGATGTAGTCGGCTCCGAGCGCGATCGCCGTCTCGTACGACGGCAGCGTGTGCTCGGGGCGCAGGGCGCTGGCGCCCCGGTGGCCGATGACGACGGGTTCCGGCTGGTGTGACACAGCGGCCACCGTACCGCCACCGTCATACGCGTACGGCTCCCGCGCCTGGACGCGGGAGCCGTACGGAGATGGGGGAACCGTGTCAGTTCCTCGTGGAGCCGATCAGACCTGGCCGGCCTTCTCCAGAGCGGTGCAGCAGGTGTCGACCATCAGGCGGGTGACGACGTAGGGGTCGACGTTGGCGTTGGGGCGCCGGTCCTCGATGTAGCCCTTCTTGTCCACCTCGACCTGCCACGGGATGCGGACCGAAGCCCCGCGGTCGGAGACGCCGTAGCTGAACTTGTCCCACGGAGCGGTCTCGTGGTGGCCGGTGAGGCGGTCCTCGATGCCGTGGCCGTAGTTCTTGACGTGCTCCATGGCGTTGTCGGCCAGGGCCTCGCACGCGGTGATGATCGGGTCGTAGCCCTCACGCATGGCCTTGGTGGAGAAGTTGGTGTGCGCGCCCGCGCCGTTCCAGTCGCCCTTCACCGGCTTGGGGTCGAGCGTGGCGGCGACGTCGAACTCCTCGGCGGTGCGGTAGAGCAGCCAGCGGGCGACCCACATGTGGTCGCCGACCTCCAGCGGACCGGCCGGACCCACCTGGAACTCCCACTGGCCGGGCATGACCTCGGCGTTGATGCCGGAGATCTTGAGGCCGGCGGCCAGGCAGCGGTCGAGGTGCAGCTCGACGATGTCACGGCCGAACACCTCGTCGGCGCCGACACCGCAGTAGTAGCCGCCCTGCGGGGCGGGGAAGCCGCCCAGCGGGAAGCCGAGCGGGCGGCCCTCCTTGAAGAAGGTGTACTCCTGCTCGATGCCGAACCACGGGTCCTGCTCGGCGAACCGCTCGGCCACCTCGGCGAGCGGGGAGCGGGTGTTGCTGGCGTGCGGGGTCATGTCGGTGTGCAGGACCTCGCACAGGACCAGCACGTTGTCGCCGCCGCGGATCGGGTCGGGGCAGGTGAACACCGGCTTGAGCACCAGGTCGGAGGAGTGACCGGTGGCCTGGTTGGTGCTGGACCCGTCGAAGCCCCACAGCGGCGGCTCGGCGCCGTCGGCAAGGACCTTGGTCTTGGAACGGAGCTTCGCGGTCGGCTCCGTGCCGTCGATCCAGATGTACTCGGCCTTGTAGGTCACGTCGATCCCTTTCGAACGAGGCGGCCTGGCGTTCGTCCGCCACGCTCGAGATTGCCCTTTTGGCATTTCGTAGCTTTTGCCCGTTTGTGAACACGGTGTTAACGCGGATTCTTTGCCTTGCCCTCCCTGTGACCTCGTGTGAGCTGAGGCACATGATCCGCGCCTGTGCGGGCAGTCGGAGAGCGTCCACGAATCGCAACCGCACAGCAACCAGTATTTGGGAGTGAAGGCAGATGGTCTTATTGGGCCTGCTTCTGGTCCTGATCGCCGCGGCTGCCGTCATCGAGGTGTCGGTCAACGACACCGCGAACACCATGCCGATCACGGTCCTGGACCGCACGTTCAACCTCAGCCCGTTCGAGCTGTTCATCGCCGGCGTCGTGACCGCCGCCGTGTTCGTCGCCGGCCTGCTGCTCATCACCGGCGGCATGCGCCGTGCCGCCGTCAAGCGCCGCCGCCTGCGTGAGGCGCGCCTGGCGGAGCGGGACCGCGTCTCCCGCCTGGAGGCCGAGAAGCGCGACCTGGAGCGCCGCCTGGAGACGACCTCGACCACCTCGACGGCCCCGACCACCGCGACGTCCACCCCGGCAGCCGCCGAGCCCGTCACCAAGCAGTATCCGAAGGTCGACCGGGACCGCGACGGCGTCGACGACCGGGCCGAGCGCACCGAGCGCACCGAGCGTCCCACCGCGCCGCACAACCGCCTCTCCGTGCCCGCCCAGCAGTCGTCCCCCGACCAGCTGGTGGCGGGCGGGCGTCACGCGGCCGACGAGCGCCGCGCCTGACCCGTCATGTCGGGGACGACACTCGCCCGTCCGGTCATGACCGGACGGGCTCGGGGGACCGCTCGGGAAGCCGCGCCCTGCTGACGTCCCGCCCCTGCGCGCACGCCAGCTCCGCGAAGGTGATCGCGTTGCGTACGGCGGCGCCGCCGGGGTCGTTGTTGAAGTAGACGTAGGCGTCCGGCGCGTCCCCCAGGCGGTCCACCCAACTGCGCAGCGCACGCCGGCCGTAGTTGGGCCAGGGTTCGGCCCCTCCCTCGTGGAAGCGCAGATAGACCCAGTCGGCCGTACGCCACAGGGGTCCGGCCGGCCGTCCGAGACGGTCCGCCCAGCACAACGCGGCCCCGAACTCGGTCAGCAGGGCGCGGATCTCGTCGGTCCACCACGAGGCGTGCCGCGGCTCGACGGCGACCCGTACGGCACGCGGGAACCGGGCCAGGCAGCCCCGCAGCCGCTCGGCGTCCACCTGCAGGGTCGGCGGCAGTTGGAGCAGGATGGGACCCAGCTTCTGGCCGAGCCCCTCGGCCACGCCCATCAGCCGCTCGACCGGCTCCTCCGGGTCCTTCAGCCGCTTGATGTGCGTCAGGAAGCGGCTCGCCTTGACCGCCATGACGAAGTCCGGCGGCGTACGCTCCCGCCACGACTCGAACGTCTCCCGTTTCGGCAGCCGGTAGAAGGCGTTGTTGTTCTCGACCGTGGCGAAGATCTCGCCATAGCTCTCCAGCCACAGCCTCTGGGGTACGCCGCGGTAGACGAGGTCGCGCCAGTCGGCGTACTGCCACCCAGAGGTCCCCACCAGCACGGGCATGTCCTTCCCCTACCCAGCGGACGGCATAGATCGCGGTCAGCGGGGCACGCGACGTCAAGAACGAGCAAAAACGCCAAGAAAGGGGAGCACGATGATCCAGGGCAAGACGATCGCATTCCTCGTCGCCCCCGAAGGGGTCGAGCAGGTCGAGCTCACCGAGCCGTGGCAGGCCGTCCGGCAGGCGGGCGGCACGCCGAGGCTGGTCTCGGTGAAGCGCGGGGAGATCCAGGCGTTCAACCACCTCGACAAGGCCGACACCTTCCCCGTGGACGCCGTGGCCGGAGAGGTCTCCGCCGCCGACTTCGACGGGCTGGTCCTCCCCGGCGGGGTCGCCAACCCCGATTTCCTGCGGATGCGGCCGGAGGCCGTACGGTTCGTCAAGGAGTTCTTCGACGCGGGCAAGCCGGTCGCGGCGATCTGCCACGCGCCGTGGACCCTCGTGGAGGCCGACGTGGTGCGCGGGCGCACGCTGACCTCGTGGCCCAGCCTCCAGACCGACCTGCGCAACGCGGGGGCGACCTGGGTGGACCAGGAGGTCGTGGTCTGCACGGGCGGCCCGAACACGCTGGTGACCAGCCGGAAGCCGGACGACCTGAAGGCCTTCTGCCAGGCCGCCGTGGACGCGTTCGGCACCTGAGCGAGGGCTTTCCCCGGCGGATCAGGCTCTGTCATGCTTTCCCGGTGCAATCCCGCGGACTTACGGCATGACCGAGGTTTTCACGCTCGGAGAGGCATTGGGCGTCGTCTCCGGTGACCGGCTCCGGCATGACATGACCATCCGCCTCGACGTGGAGGGTCCCGAGCTGACGACGGCGGTCGGCCTGGCCCGGCTCGGCCACACCGTGAGCTGGCTGGGCCGGGTCAGCGCCGACGAACTCGGCATGCGCACGCTGACCGTGCTGCGCGGCGAGGGCGTGGACGTCTCCCACGTACGGGTGGACGAGACGACGGCGACCGGGCTGATCCTCCGCCAGCGGCGCATCGGCCGTTCGTCGCACGCCGTCCACTACCGGGAGGGCTCGGCCGGGTCGCACCTGTCGACCGGCGACGTGCCCGGTGAGGCCGTCCAGTCGGCACGGATCCTGCACGTCACCGGCGTCACCATCGGGCTGAGCGGCCTCGCGTGGAGCGCCGTCCACCACGCCGTCAAGCTCGCCAGGGACGCCGGCGTGCTCGTCTCCGTGGACGTCAACCACCGCGCGAACCTCTGGGAGAGCGCCGAGGAGGCCCGGCAGGGGCTCACCGAACTCGCCGCCTCGGCCGACGTGCTCTTCGCGACCCAGGACGAGCTCATGCTCGTGGAGCCCGTGCTCGCGTCCACGCCCGAACTGGTCGTGACCCGAGGCGCCAAGGGCGCAAGCGCCACCGTCGAGGGCCTGCGCTACGACACCCAGGCCGCCCCCGTGACCGCGGTCGATCCCTCCGAGGTCGGCGGCGCGTTCGTCGCGGGCTACCTCAGCGCGATCCTGGACGGGCTGCACCCGGCGGACCGCCTCAAGCGCGGCATATCCGTGGCCGCCTTCGCGGTCGCCAGCCACAGCTCCTGGCAGGGCCTGCCCACCCGCGGCGAACTGCCCCCGTGACGATTGGCACGCCGGCACCACGATCTACGCGTCAGGCGAGTCGTTTGCGCAGGCTTCAGAGTTAGAGAAGCCGAAGCTACTCGACAGTAGCGATACTTGGATGTGAGTGGGGTGACCCACGGCGTCCGGCGTCCAACTCATCAGGCTCACACCGAGGCCGAGCCGATGCGACCGGATGTGCCCATACAGGCCCTGTGGCTCCGCCGTATTTCGATTCGCGAACGGCCGACCCGGCCTGCAAGCACCAGATCTCCGTCGTGCAGGAGGCAGAGCCATGAAGAAGAGGGCCCTTCTCGCGTCCACCTTCAGCGCGGTCAGCGTCGCCTTCGGCGTCATGCCGCAACTCGCCGGCGCGGCCCAGTGGTCCACGGTCAACCCCAATCCCGCACCGCCCTCGCCACCTGCCAACCCGGAGGCTCCGCCCGCCAACCCGGAGGCACCCCAGGCTCCGCACACAAAGGCGCCTCCTTTACCGCCGCCGCATGGTTCGGCTCCGCCACCTGCCACCGCGATCGCCGGCGTTCCCGACTTGTCGAAGATGGCGTCGGCCCTTTCGAAGGCCGACCTGGCTCAGTATCTCGATTCGACCAAGGACATCACCGTGTTCGTGCCGGTGAACGAAGCGTTCGGGAAGCTGCCGAAGTTCGAGCTGGACCGGATGTTCTCCGACGACAAGGACTGGGAGCGCCAGGTCCTGGCATACCACGTGGTCGAAGGGCGCAAGACCCGAAACGACCTGACCAACGCCAAGCTCACCACCAAGGAGGGCCGCGAGCTCACCACTCGCCTGTCCGGTCAGGACCTCATCGTCGGCAACGACGCCAAGGTGCTCTGCGGAGAGATCCAGACGGCCAACGCCACCGTTTATCTCATCGACAAAGTGCTGATCCCGTAGTGAACGCGGAGCCGCGGGACACGCCGGATCCGGCCGCACCGGCTAGCGCCAGGGCTCGGCCCTGACTCGGGCGCCCTCGGGGTCGTAGAGCGGCTCACGGGTGATGGTGGCGCCCACGCGACGGCCGTTGACGCCTACCTCGACGCGTTCACCGGGCTCGACCTCCACAGGCAGGTAGGCGTACGCGATCGAGCGGCCGACGCGGTGGCCGAACCCGCCGCTGGTGACACGGGAGACCGGACGGCCGTCCAGCCGGACGGGCTCGCCGCCCAGGCAGACGTCGCGCTCGTCGTCGAGCACCAGGCAGCGCAGCGCCGTACGGGGACGCGGCAGGGCGGCCCGGCGCTCTGCCCGTACGGCGAAGCCGAGCCCGGCCTCCAGAGGGGTGGTTTCGGGCGTGATGTCGAGGCCCCAGACGCGGTAGCCCTTCTCCAGCCGCAGCGAGTCGAGCGCGCGGTAGCCCGCCGGTCGCATGCCGTACGGCAGGCCCGCCTCGACGAGGGAGTCCCACAACGTCAGCCCGTACTCGGACGGGCAGTAGAGCTCCCAGCCGAACTCGCCGACGAACGTGACCCGCTGGGCGAGCACCGGGACGTGCCCCACGCTGATCTCGGCCGCCCGCAGGTAGCCGAAGGTCAGATCGTCGTCCGTCAGCGACGCCAGGATCTCGTACGCACGAGGCCCCCACAGGCAGTAGCACGCGTAGGCGGAGGTGACGTCGGCGACCGACAGCCCGTGACGACGCAGCAGCGCGGCGTCGTGGACTCCGAACGCGGTGCCGGTGACGAGGCGGAACCGGTCCTCCGCCAGCCGGGTCACGGTCACGTCCGCCTCGACGCCGCCGCGTTCGTTGAGCAGTTGCGTGTAGACCACCGGGTAGACCGGCGGGTGAACCTCTGCGCCCACGGGCCGATCCAGGGCGTTGCCCGCGAGCCGCTCCAGGTCAACGACAGATCCGGATATTTCCAGCTTGGCGAAAGACGTCTGGTCGAACAGCCCGGCGGCGTCCCGCGTCGCCAGGCACTCCTCGCGGATCGCCGGAGACCAGACCCGGCCCGCCCAGCCCCTCGGCCGTACAGGCCGTGCAGTCCCGTCCGACGTGGGCGGATACCAGTTGACCCGCTCCCAACCGGCCTTCTCGCCGAAGGTCGCGCCCAGCGTCTCGTGCCGCACCCAGGCGGGCGAACGGCGCAGCGGCCGGGCGGCGGTGCGCTCCTCGCCGGGATAGACGATGTCGTAGTACTTGCTGTAGGAGTCCAGGGCCCTGGCGCGGGCCCAGCGGGCCGACCGGGCATGGACACCGAAACGGCGCACGTCCATGCCGAAGACGTCGTATTCGGGAGCGCCCTCGACGATCCACTCGGCCATGACCTTGCCCACACCGCCGGCGGCGGCCAGGCCGTGCACGCAGAAGCCGGCCGCCACCCACAGTCCGGCGACCTCGGTCTCCCCCAGCAGGAACTCCCCGTCGGGCGTGAAGGCTTCCGGCCCGTGCACGACCTTGCGGAACGCCGCCGGGTCGTCGCCGTCCCCGACCGGCTTCAGTGACGGCACCCGCCTGACCGCCGAGTCCCACGACTCGCGGAACTTCGGCATGTCAGGCGTGAAGAGGGTCCGGGGCTCGGACAACGGCCGGTCGGCGTCCCAGATCTGCGGGCTCCTGATGTAGCCGCCGACGAGGATGCCGCCGTCCTCCTCGCGGAAGTACACGATGTTGTCCGGGTCCCGCACGGTCGGCGTGTCCGCCGGGACACCGGACTCCGGGGTCACCACGTACTGGTGCTTGATCGGCACGATCGGGATGTCCGCCCCGGCCATGCGGCCGACCATCCCGGCCGCCGCCCCCGCCGCGTTCACGACGGTCTCCGTGCGCACGACGTGCTCACCGTGGTCGGCGTGGTCGGCGCGCAGCCGTACGGCACGCACGCGCCCGTCGTGGACGTCGATGCCGGTGACCTCCACGCCAGTGAAGATCCGTACGCCGAGCCTGCGGGCACCCTCGGCCAGGGCGTGACCGAGCCGGGCCGGGTCGAGCCAGCCGTCACCGGGCAGCCACAGCGACCCGAGGACGTCGCCCACCTCCAGCAGCGGCAGCCGGTCGAGCGTGCCCCGGGGGTCGAGCACCTCCAGGTCGAGCCCGTACGTCTCGGCGGCCCCGGCCTGGCGCAGCAGTTCCTCCATGCGCTCGGGGGTGGTGGCCAGGCGCAGGCCGCCCACGCCGTGCCAGCCCGGATCGAGCCCGGTCAGCTCGCGCAACTCCGGGTAGAGACCGGCCGAGTACATGATCATCCGGGTCTGCGTCACGGTGGACCTGAGCTGGCCGACGAAGCCGGCGGAGTGCCAGGTCGTGCCCTCGGTGAGGTCGTGCCGTTCGACCAGGATCACGTCGGTCCAGCCGAGCCGGGCGAGGTGATAGGCGACGCTGCATCCGGCCACTCCGCCACCGATGACGACGGCGTGGGCGTCTGCGGGAAGTTGCGACATCGGTACCGTCCTGTAACACCCGGCCCAGACAATCGGATCAATGGTCTGAAGGTAGACCAAAAGGAGCCGGGCATGCCAGATCCCGTCGCAGACGCAATGGATCTCGTCACGGCCTGGGCCGGGCGGCCCCTGACCTTCACGACGATCAAGGGCGGGCTCAGCCACCACATCGCCAGGGTCGACAGCGAGGACGGCGACCGCTGGCTCCTGCGGGTGCTCGACCCGCGCATCGCCGAGACCGGTCTCGGCATCCCGCTCGACCAGGAGATCGCCAACACGGTCGCCGCGGCGTCGTCCGGGATCGGCCCCCGCGTCGTCCACGTGCTGCCGGGCGTCCTCCTCCTGGAATACCTCGACGGAGTCACCCTCGACGCCCCGGCCGTGGCCGCGCGGATCGAGCAGGTGGCGGACGCCTGCCGCCGCCTGCACGCCGGCCCCCGCTTCGGCAACGATTTCTCGATCTTCGACAAGCTCCGCGAGTTCGTGGCGCGGTGCCGCGCCTGCGGCCTGGCCCTCCCCGCCGGGTACGAGGACGTGCTGCCGGTCGTAGCCGACATCGAGGCGGCGCTGGCCCGGCGGCCGCTTCCCACGGTCCCCTGCCACAACGACCTGCTGGCCGAGAACCTGATCGCCACCGGCGACGGTGTCCGGATCGTCGACTACCAGCTCTCCGGCAACAACGACCCCTGTTTCGAGCTGGGGGACATCGCCGCCGAGTCCGATTTCAACCCCGACCAGGTCGTACGGCTCACGCGGGCCTATTTCGGCGACGACGAGCACGTCCCCCGGGTGCGGCTGAACCTGATCATGTCCAACCTCACCTGGACCCTCTGGTTCGTCATCCACCAGGGGCTGGTCCGCTCCGGGGCCCTGCCCGGATTCGACTACTCCGCCGAGGCCGCCGACAAGTTCGCCCAAGCCGTACGCGACCTCGGGGATCCCAGCTTCGGACGCCTGCTCGACGGCGTCCGGAAACTCCGCACCGGTTAGAGGAGGCCTCAGTGGCGCAAGCCCTCGACGACGACGCCAAACGACTAGCGGAACTCGGCTACAAGCAGGAACTGGCCCGCACCTGGAGCGGGTTCTCCAACTTCGCGATCTCCTTCTCCATCATCTCGATCCTGGCCGGGTGCTTCACCACCTTCAGCCAGGCGTGGAACAACGGCGGACCCCTTGCGATCTCCATCGGCTGGCCGCTGATCTCGGCGTTCATTCTGATCATCGGGTTCTGCATGGCGGAGCTGGTCTCCGCGTACCCGACGGCGGGCGGCATCTACTGGTGGGCCGCGAAGCTGGGCAGGCCGGTCCACGGCTGGTTCACCGGCTGGCTCAACCTGATCGGCCTGATCGCGGTGACCGCGTCGGTCGACTACGGCTGCGCGACGTTCCTGAACATCACGATCGGCCGGTTCAGCGACTCCTGGGCCAACGGCGACGCGCTGCGCCAGACGTTCCTGCTGTTCGCGATCGTCCTGGTGCTGCACGCGTTGATCAACATCTTCAGCCACCGCCTGATCTCACTACTGCAGAACGTCTCGGTGTGGTGGCACGTGTTCGGCGCGGCGGCCGTCGTGCTGATCCTGATCTTCGGCCCGTCGAAGCACCAGAACGTGGGCTTCCTGTTCGAGACGTTCAACCACTCCGGCTTCGGCGACGGCGACTCGGGCCCGACGTTCTGGCTGTACGTGCTGCCGCTGGGCTTCCTGCTCACTCAGTACACGATCACCGGCTTCGACGCCTGCGCCCACGTGTCGGAGGAGACCCACGGCGCGGCCCGCACCGCGGCCAAGGGCCTGTGGCAGTCGATCTTCTACTCCGCGATCGGCGGCTGGATCCTGCTGCTGTCGTTCCTGTTCGCGGCCACGAACGTGGACGCGGTCGACGCCGAGGGCGGCTTCGTCGGAGCCATCTTCACCTCGTCGCTGTCGTCCACCCTCGCCACCGTCGTCTTCGGCATCTCCACGATCGGGCAGTTCTTCTGCGGCATGAGCTGCGTGACCTCGATGTCGCGGATGACGTACGCGTTCTCCCGCGACGGCGCGGTGCCGGGCTGGCGGCTGTGGTCGAAGGTCGACCGCAACCGCACGCCGGTCAACGCGATCATCGGCGGCTGCGGGGTCGCGCTGCTGATCACGCTGCCCGCGCTCTACGCGCCCGAGGGCACGACGACCCCGGTGGCGTTCCTCGCCGTGGTGTCCATCGCGGTGATCGGGCTCTACCTGGCGTTCCTCATCCCGATCTGGCTGCGCCTGCGCGCCGGGGACTCCTTCCAGCCCGGGCCGTGGACCCTCGGCCGCAAGTACAAGGCGCTGTCCTGGATCGCCGTGATCGAGATCGCGATCATCTCGATCTACTTCATCCTGCCCATCGCCCCCGCCGGCGTCCCGGGCACCAAGGACTTCACCTGGACGTCGGTGAACTACGCCCCCATCGCCGTGGGCGCCGTGCTCATCGGCATCGCGCTGTGGTGGCACCTGTCCGCCAAGCACTGGTTCACCGGGCCCCGCCGTACGGTTGACGATATGGGCGACGACGTCGGCGAGCCCGAGCCCGTCGCGTGACCCGCTAGAACCCTCAGGAGGCCTCGAACGCCTCCGCGACGACTCGGCGGGTCTCCTCCATGGAGGCCCGTCCGAGCTCGCGGGCGATCGAGGTCATCTCCACGTCGGGCATGCCGCAGGGGACGGCGAGGTCCCACGGCGTGAGGTCGCCGTCCACGTTGAGCGCGAAGCCGTGGCTGGTGACCGACCGGCTCGACCGCATGCCGATCGAGACGATCTTCCGCCCGGTGTCCCGGGTCCACACACCGGTGAGCAGCTCCGACCCGGGCGGGGTGTCGCGGCGCTCGGCCGGGACGCCGAGCTTGCCCAGCGCCTCGACCAGCCGCAGCTCGACCTCGCGGATGTAGTCGACCACGCCCTCGCCGTCGCGCAGCTTCACGACGAGATAGCCGACGAGCTGCCCGGGCCCGTGATAGGTGAGCTGGCCGCCGCGGCCGGTCGGCACCACGGGGATGCCGGCCGACGGGTCGGGCAGGTGGGTCTCCAGCGTCCGCTTGCCGACCGTGAAGACCGGCGGATGACTGAGCAGCCACAAGGTGTCGGGCCGCGCGTCGTCCTGCCGTTCCTCGACCAGCGCGGCCATGCGCTCCATGGCCTTCTCGTAGTCGACCAGGTCGTCCTGGACCAGCGTCAGGGGCCGTTGCCGCATCATCGCTCACCTCTCCTGATGTGAGCATAAACGGGCCCGCGCGGCCGCGTGCCGCCTACCTCCGCCCGTACGAGTAGTCGTAGTGCGGGGCGGAAGCGGCCGGGGCCTTGGGGAACAGCACCCACATGATGAGGTAGGCCACGAACTGCGGACCCGGCAAGATGCAGGACAGCAGGAACAGCACCCGCACGACCGTCGGCGACATGCCGTACCGGTCCGCGATCCCCCCGCAGACGCCAGCGATGATCTTGTGCTGCCTCGATCGGTACATCGATCGGCTCCTTTCGTCATCCGGTTCAACGGACGGCGTCGGGAGTCACGTTCCACGAGGAACCCTGAGAAAACCCCGATCCCCCGACCCTGAGGTGACAGGGGCCTATCCGCGCTGCCAGGGGGCGCCCGGTACGACCAGTGGGCCGCCCGTGACCGGGTCCGGCACGACGACCGACGTGAGTCCGAAGACCTCGTGGACCAGATCGGCGGTGATGATGTCGCCCGGTGCGCCCTGGGCGACGATTCGTCCCGCCTTCATGGCGATGAGGTGGTCGGCGTAGCGAGCGGCCTGGTTGAGGTCGTGCAGGACGACGACGACGGTCCGGCCGCGCTCGCGGTTGAGCTGCCGGACCAGGTCGAGCACCTCGACCTGGTGCGCGATGTCGAGGTATGTCGTCGGCTCGTCGAGCAGCAGGAGGTCGGTGTCCTGGGCGAGGGCCATCGCGATCCAGGCCCGCTGCCGCTGGCCGCCGGACAGCTCGTCGACCAGCCGCTCCGCGAGATCGCCGGTCGCGGTGCGGTCCATCGCCTCGCCGACGGCCTTCTCGTCCGCCTCCGTCCACTGCTGCCACCACTTGTGGTGTGGCTGCCGCCCGCGGGTCACCAGTTCGGAGACCGTGATCCCCTCCGGCGGCACGGGGGTCTGCGGCAGCAGCCCGATCTCCTGGGCGACTCGCCTGGTGGGGATGCGTGCCAGCTCGGTGCCGTCCAGCAGGACCGAGCCACGCCGCGGCTTGAGCAACCGGCCCAACGCGCGCAGGAGGGTGGACTTGCCGCACGCGTTGGGCCCGATGATGACCGTGACCCGCCCGTCCGGGATCTCCAGGTCGAGACCGTCCACGACCGTACGGTCCTCGTACGTGAGCACGAGCCCCTCGGCCCTCAGGCGGTTGCCGGTCATGTGGTGCCTCCGGAACGGCTGCGAGTGCGGACGATCAGCCACATCAGGTACGGGGCGCCCACCGCCGCGGTGAACACGCCGACCGGCAGCTCGATCGGGGAGAACAGCTTGCGGGCCAGCAGATCCGCGACGGTGACGATCAGGGCGCCGGTCAGCGCGGAGCCGACCAGGGGGATCTGTGCGGTGCGGGTGAGGCGGCGGGCGATCTGCGGGGCGAGCAGCGCGACGAAGTCGACCGGGCCCGCCGCGGCCGTCGCCACCGATGCCAGGACGACGCCGAGGACGGTCAGGCACAGGCGGACCCGGCCGAGCCGTACGCCGAGAGCGGTCGCCGTGTCGTCGTCGAACGACACCGTGCGCTGGGCCCGGGCCGCCCAGAACAGCGCCGGCGTCAGCACGAGCAGGATCGAGGCGAGCGGTGCGGCGTGGTCGTAGCCGCGGCCGTTGAGCGATCCGGTGAGCCAGACCTTGGCCTGCTGGGCCACCAGGTAGTCGCCCTTGGTGAGGAGCAGCTGTGTCAGGGAGCCGAGGGCCACCGAGATGCCGATGCCGATGAGCACGAAGCGGGCGGCGTGCAGGCCCTTGCGCCAGGCGAAGACGTAGACCAGCGCCGCGGCGGCCAGGCCGCCGAGGATCGAGACGTACGGCAGGGTGCTGTGCGCGGTGACGCCGAAGGTCATCGCGGCGACGGTCGCCGCGCCGGCGCCATGTGTCACACCGATCACGTCCGGACTGGCGAGCGGGTTGCGCGCCACGGTCTGGATGAAGGATCCGGCGACGCCGAAGGCGGCGCGGCGAGCAGACCGACCACGAGGCGGGGCATCCGCAGGGTGCCGACCACGAACTCGTCGGGGCTCGGCTGCCCGGCAAGCACGCGGACGACCTCCCCGGGACCGACGAACGATTCACCGACGCACAGATAGACGACGGCGGCCACGGCGAGCGCCGCGCCGAGCAGGGTGGCGACGAGGGTCGCCCTGCGGTGCAGCAGGAAGCTGCCCCGCCCCGCGCGCAGGACGGAAAACCCGGTGGGGCGTACGGTCACGCCGCCACCACCGCCTTCCTGCGTACCAGTGCGATCAGGAACGGTACGCCGAGCAGTGCGGTCATGACGGCCACCGGCACCTCCGAGGGCGGGAAGACGACGCGGCCGAGGACGTCCGCGACCAGGAGCATCACGGGACCGAGCAGGGCCGCTGCGGGAAGGACCCAGCGGTGGTCGGTGCCCACGAGCGCTCGCGCGATGTGCGGGACGGCCAAGCCGGTGAAGGCGATCGGACCGGCGGCGGCGACCGCGACGCCGGTCAGGACGGTGGCGCCGAGACCTCCGAGGATCCGCAGCAGGGGGACGTTGTGGCCGAGCCCCGCGGCCACGTCCTCCCCGAGCGCGAGCGCGTCGAGTCCCCGGGCCGTCGCGGCGACCAGCAACAGCCCCGCGAGGAGGAACGGCCAGGTCTGACCGGCGATCTCGGCGCTCCGGCCGCTGATCGAGCCGACATGCCAGAACCGGAACTCGTCCAGGGCCTCGGCGTCGGTCGTCACGATGCCGGAGACCACGGAGGCGAGCAGGGCGTTCATCGCGGTGCCGGCCAGGGCGAGCTTGACCGGGGTGGCGCCGCCGCGCCCGCCGCTGGCGATGACGTAGACCGCGACCGCCGCGATCCCCGCCCCCGCGAAGGCGAACCACACATAACCGCTCAGCGAGTGCACTCCGAGGAACGCGATCGCGCACACCACGCCCACCGAGGCGCCCTGGCTGACGCCCAGGATGCCGGGCTCGGCGATGGGGTTACGGGTGATGCCCTGCATGACGGTGCCGGCCACGGCGAGGGCGACGCCCACCATCACCCCGATGAGGGTGCGCGGCACCCGCAACGCCCGTACGACCTGGGCGTCGTCGCTGCCGCCGCCGTGCACCCCACCATGTATCAGGGCGTCCACCACCACGCTCGGCGCGATCTGGCGGCTGCCCACCGCGAGGCTGAGCAGCACGGCGAGCACCAGCAGTCCGGTGAGGACCAGCAGGAGCGCGCCCCCGGCCGTCGGGCCGATGCGGCGTCGGGTGGCACGGGACATTCGTTCGCTTTCTCGGAGCCGGGGAGGGACCGCGTGCGCCTATCCGGCGAGGTATCGCTCCAGATCCCCGACGACCTCCATGGCGGCGGTGACACCGAGGCCGAGATACCAGGTCTCGTCCGGGACCTCGTAGGCGTGCCCGGCCTTGACCGCCTTGAGGTTCTTCCACAGCGGATTGCCCTGGACCGCCGACTTGTCGGTGGCCTTCGGATCGCCGTAGACACCGGTGAAGATGACGTCCGCGTCCGCCTGGTCGATGTTCTCCGCGCTCACTTCGGCGGCGAGGTCGGGGATGTTCTGGTTGGCCGGGCGCGGGACGCCGGCGTCCTGGAGGATGGTGCCGATGAAGGAGGCGTTGGCGTAGAGCCGGATCACGCCGTTCGGCAGGAAACGCACCATCGAGACGACGGGCTTGTCGTCGCCCAGCTTCGCGCCGAGGTCCTTCACCTTGCGGTCGTACTCGGCGAGTTTCGCCTTGGCCTCCTCGGTCTTGTCGAGGGCGGCCGCGTTGAGGAGGAAGTTCTCCTTCCAGGTGAAGCCGGGACGGATGGAGAACACGGTCGGCGCGATCTTCGACAGCTCGTCGTACTGGTCGGCGGCGCGCAACTGGCTGCCGAGGATCAGATCCGGGTGCAGCCCGGCGATCGCCTCCAGGTTGAGGTTGTTGATGGTGCCGACGTTCTTCGGCGTGCCGGCGTCCTGCTTCAGGTAGGACGGCAGCTCGGGAGACCCCTCGCTGGGCGCGAAGCCGACCGGCTTGACGCCCAGGGACACGACGTTGTCGAGCTCTCCGACGTCCAGGACGACGACCCGGGTGGGCGGGGCCTTGATCTCGGTCGTGCCCATGGCGTGGGTGACGGTGCGCGGCCACTCGCCCGGCTTCGCGGCGGTCCCCATCGCGGCGGTCTTCTCCGCGGCGGTGCCGAAGTCCTCGCCGCCCTTGGCGACGGCCTTCTTGGCGGCCTCGGCGGCGGGCTTGCCTGTGTCGGCGCCGGTGCCGGTGCCGGAGGAGGTGCCGCAGGCAGCCAGTGAGAGTGCGACCGCGACGGCGCCGATACCGAGACCGATACCGCGGTGCCGGAGAAACATACAGGGCTCCCTGCCGAGAGTGATTAGGTAAGCCTTACCTTATAGGGATCTTCCCCGGTTTCATCAAGCCCGAAAAGTGTGGTTATGGTCACTGAAGTCGTCCAGCGCGCATCTCGCTGGTGATCTTCTTCTGGAAGAGGGCATATAGGGAGGCAAAAGACCGTCCTTGGAGTCTCATATGGATATAGCGACCCTGCAGGCACAGACCCGCCTGTACCTGCGCCAGAAGATCACCGTGATGGTGAACAGGTACGTCGTCCATGTGGCTCTCCCCGACGGTTCCGAGGGCGAGGTCGTGGCCTTCGCCGAGCAGAAGCGGATGGCCCTCAAGGAGCAGGTGACGCTCTACACCGACGAGTCCCGGCAGGCGACGCTGGCCGGGTTCAAGGCGCGCAAGGTCCTCGACCTCGCCGGCGAGTACGACGTGGTGGACGACGCGGGGAACCCCGTCGGCACGTTCCGCAAGGATTTCCGCCGGTCGCTGCTCCGCTCGACCTGGCACCTCCAGCAGCCGGGACTGCCGACTCTCACCGGGCAGGAGCGGAACCTCGCGGTCGCCCTGCTGCGCCGGTTCTCCGACTCGCTGGAGTGGCTGCCCTACCACTTCGACTTCAGCATCGGCGCCTCGATCGCGTTCTCGGTGGACCGCAGGTGGGGCCTGCGCGACCGGTACGCCATCGACATCCGCGACCCGCGCCTCGACCGCCGCCTGGTCATCGCCATGGCGGTGGCGCTCGACGCCCTGCAGGCCCGATAACCCACGGGGGAATTGCCGGATCACATGAGCCTGTTATAGTCAGCGACAAGCCGTATGGTTCTGGCTCCGCGGTCTGGTGACCGCCAGTGAACACTGACGAGCCCATACGCGCATCGCACGTATTCCACGAGCACCTCTCAGCCACCGGCCGAAACACCACGGGCCGACATGTGCGCTGAGACGCTGCGCCGATCCGGCCGAATCGGCCATTTCCCACCTCACTTGTACCGGCACATCCCAGACTCGAGGAGTCCCATGACCACCACCACTCTCAGCGTTCCCAAGCCGCGCAGCGTCTCCCGCACCACGCCGGCCCGTACGAAGAACACCCGGACCACCGAGGTCACCGGCCTGCTCGACCGGGCGGGCAGGAACACGGTGATCCGGACGAACGGCTACCTGCCCGGCCCGAAGGACGTGACCATCCCGGCCGCGCTCGCGGACGCGCTCGACCTGCGCCGCGGCGACCACGTCCGCGGCGTCGCCCAGAACGGCATGCTCACCGCCGTCACGGTCGTGAACGGCGAACCCGTCGACACCGCGCGGCCGCACTTCGCCGACCTCGTGCCGATCTACCCCGACGAGCGGCTGCGCCTGGAGACGACGCGCAACGTGCTCGCCACGCGGGTCATCGACCTGTTCGCGCCGATCGGCAAGGGCCAGCGCGGCCTGATCGTCGCCCCGCCGAAGGCCGGCAAGACGATGTTCCTCAAGGCCGTCGCGAACGCGATCACGACCAACCACCCCGAATGCCACCTCATGGTCGTCCTGGTGGACGAGCGGCCCGAGGAGGTCACCGACATGCGCGAGTCGGTCCGGGCCGAGGTGATCGCCTCGACCTTCGACCGTACGCCGCAGGACCACATCACCGCGGCGGAACTCGCCGTCGAGCGGGCCAAGCGGCTCGTGGAGGCGGGCCGCGACGTGGTCGTGCTCATCGACTCGATCACCCGCCTCGGCCGGGCGTACAACATGGCCGCGCCGAGCGGCGGGCGCGTGCTCACGGGCGGCATGGACGCCCGTGCCCTCCACCAGCCCAAGAAGGTGCTCGGCGCCGCCCGCAACATCGAGGACGGCGGCTCGCTCACGATCCTCGCCACCGCGCTGGTCGAGACCGGCTCGAAGATGGACGACAACCTCTTCGAGGAGTTCAAGAGCACCGGCAACATGGAGCTGAAGCTGAGCCGGAGCCTGGCCGACCGCCGTGTCTTCCCCGCCGTCGACGTCGTCGCCTCCGGCACGCGCCGCGAGGAACTGCTGCTCCGCCCCGCGGAGCAGCCGCTGATCTGGCGGCTGCGCCGGGCGTTGCAGGACCAGGAGGGGTTCGAACGCTTCCTCACCACACTGAAGAACACCGGCTCGAACGCCGAACTCCTCCTGGCCCTGGCGAAGGGCTAGACCCCGATCGGATGCCAGACGGTCTTGGTCTCCAGGAACGCCGTCATCCGCTCGATGCCGGGGTCGGCGAGCCAGTCCACGCGATCGGCCGACGGCCGGAGCACCCGCTTGAGGTTCTCCGCGGCCAGTTCCTCACACGTGACGGCCAGCTCGGGGCCGGCGCCCGTCAGGTCGATGCCGTTGACGTCCATGTGGCCCGCGAGCCAGGGGGCCATCTCGGCGGCCGAGCCGGTGAGGATGTTGACCACCCCGCCCGGCAGGTCGGAGGTCGCCAGCACCTCGGCCAGTGTGATCGCCGGCAGCGGCGCGCGCTCGGAGGCGACCACCACGCAGGTGTTGCCGGTCACGATCACCGGCGCGATCACGCTGACCAGTCCCAGCAGCGGTCCCGCCTGCGGGGCCACCACCGCGACCACGCCCGTCGGCTCCGGGCTCGACAGGTTGAAGTACGGCCCGGCCACCGGATTGGCCGATCCGAGGACCGCACCGATCTTGTCGGACCAGCCCGCGTACCAGACCAGCCGGTCCACCGCGGCGTCCACCAGCTCGCCGGCCTTCTTCGCGGAGACGCCGTCGGCGTCGGCGACCTCGGCGGCGAACTGGGCGCGGCGGCCCTCCAGCATCTCGGCGATCCGGTACAGGATCTGGCCCCTGTTGTACGCCGTGGCGCCCGACCAGCCGGGGAACGCCTTGCGCGCGGCCGAGACCGCGTCCCTGGCGTCCTTGCGCGAGGCCCTGGCCGCGTTGGCGAGGAAGTCGCCCTTGGAGGAGGTCACGACATACGACCTTCCGCTCTCCGAACGCGGGAACGCGCCGCCGATGAACAGCTTGTACGTCTTGCGCACGCTCAACCGTTCGGTGCGCTCACTCATCGAAGGTTCCAATCTCCAGAGGACGGGCCGGCTGATAGGTCTGGCCGCACCGGCACACGCCGCCGCGGTGCGCGAACCAGCCGTGCCGTACGGCGAAGCGGCGGGAGCGGCGGCCCCGGGAGAAACCCTCCCCGGCCCCCGCGCGGGCCCGGCGCATCAGGCGGCGGCGCTGCCCGTCGTCGCACCTGCTGAACGACTGGCCGGACGGGCTGCCGGAGGGATGATCACACCGCAAGGTAGGCCTCCAGACCGTGCCGCCCGCCCTCGCGGCCGTAGCCCGACTCCTTGTAGCCGCCGAACGGCGAGGTGGGATCGAACCGGTTGAACGTGTTGGACCAGACGACGCCGGCCCGCAGCCGGGACGCCATCCACAGCATGAGCGAGCCCTTCTCGGTCCACACGCCCGCCGACAGCCCGTACGGCGTGTTGTTGGCCTTCTCCACCGCCTCGGCGGGGGTGCGGAAGGTCAGCACCGACAGCACCGGCCCGAAGATCTCCTCCCGGGCGATGCGGTGCGACTGGGCCACGCCAGTGAAGACGGTGGGCGGGAACCAGTAGCCGCGGTCGGGGATCGGGCAGGCGGGCGACCACCGCTCGGCGCCCTCGGCCTCCCCGGCCTCCGACAGCTCGCGGATCTTGGCGAGCTGCTCGGCCGAGTTGATCGCGCCGATGTCGGTGTTCTTGTCCAGCGGGTCGCCGAGCCGCAGCGTGCCGAGGCGCCGCTTGAGCGCCTCCAGCAGGTCCGCGGCGACCGACTCCTGCACCAGCAGCCGCGACCCGGCGCAGCAGACGTGGCCCTGGTTGAAGAAGATGCCGTTGACGATGCCCTCGACGGCCTGGTCCAGCGGCGCGTCCTCGAACACGATGTTGGCGGCCTTGCCGCCGAGCTCCAGCGTGAGCTTCTTGCGGGTCCCCGCGAGGCTCCTGGCGATGAGGCGGCCGACCTCGGTCGAGCCGGTGAAGGCGACCTTGTCCACGCCGGGGTGGTTCACGAGCGCGGCGCCCGTCTCGCCCGCGCCGGTGACGATGTTGACGACCCCCGGCGGAAGGTCGGCCTGGCGGCAGATCTCGGCGAACGCCAGCGCGGTCAGCGGCGTGGTCTCGGCCGGCTTGAGCACGACCGTGTTGCCGCAGGCCAGCGCGGGCGCGATCTTCCAGGCCAGCATGAGCAGCGGGAAGTTCCACGGGATGACCTGCCCGGCCACGCCCAGCGGACGCGGGTCAGGACCGAACCCGGCGTACGACAGCTTGTCGGCCCAGCCCGCGTAGTAGAAGAAGTGGGCGGCGACCAGCGGGAGGTCCACGTCGCGGGACTCCCTGATCGGCTTGCCGTTGTCGAGCGTCTCCAGGACCGCCAGCTCACGCGCCCGTTCCTGGATGATCCGGGCGATCCGGAACAGGTACTTGGCCCGCTCGGCGCCCGGCATGGCCGACCACACGGGGAACGCCTTGGCCGCGGCCTGGACCGCGCGGTCGACGTCGGCCTCCCCCGCCCACGCGACCTCCGCGAGCACCTCCTCGGTGGCCGGGTTGACGGTCTTGTGGCGCTCCTCGCCCTGCGGCTCGACCCACTCGCCGTTGATGAACAGGCCGTACGACGGCCGGATGTCGACGATGTCCCGCGACTCGGGCGCGGGTGCGTATTCGAACATGCCTCAGTCCAGCCCTCAGTCCAGCGTGAAGTAGTCGGGACCGGCGTACCGGCCGGTGGCCATCTTCTGCCGCTGCATGAGCAGGTCGTTCAGCAGCGAGGAGGCGCCGAGGCGGAACCAGTCGGGGTGCAGCCAGTCCGGCCCGGCGGTCTCGTTGACCAGCACCAGGTACTTGATCGCGTCCTTGGTGGTGCGGATGCCGCCCGCGGGCTTCACGCCCACCTTGCGGCCGGTCGCGGCCAGGAAGTCGCGCACGGCCTCCAGCATGACGAGCGTCACCGGGAGGGTCGCGGCCGGCGACACCTTGCCGGTGGAGGTCTTGATGAAGTCCGCCCCGGCGATCATCGCGAGCCAGGAGGCCCGCCGCACGTTGTCGTACGTCGCGAGCTCGCCGGTCTCCAGGATCACCTTCAGATGCGCGTCGGCACAGGCTTCCTTGGTGGCGACGATCTCCTCGTACACCTTGAGGTAGTCACCGGCGAGGAACGCGCCGCGGTCGATGACCATGTCGATCTCGGCTGCTCCGGCGGCCACGGCGAGGGACGTCTCGGCGACCTTCACCTCCAGGGAGGACCGGCCGCTGGGGAACGACGTGGCGACGGACGCGACCTTCACGCCGGATCCGGCGAGGGCCTCGACCGCGGTCGCGACCAGGTCGGGGTAGACGCAGACGGCGGCGACCGGCGGCACCGACGCGTCGGCGGGGTCGGGCCGCACCGCCTTGGCGCACATCGCCCTGACCTTGCCGGGGGTGTCCGCGCCTTCCAGGGTGGTGAGGTCGACCATTCCGATGGCCATGTCGATGGCCTGCTTCTTGGCGGTCGTCTTGATGGATCGCGTGCCCAGCATCGCGGCCCGGGCGTCCGCCCCGACCCGGTCGACCCCGGGCAGTCCGTGGAGGAACGCCCGCAGCGTCGAGGGTGAGGAGGCGACCTCCGCGAGCGGAGTAGTCATAGTTGGCACGACACCAGCATCCCCGACCAGTCGGAATGATTCCAAACCCGGGGATCCCGGCGTCCCTAAGGCATCGCCTTACCCGCCTTAGAAGTCCTATGCCGTAAGGCCGTGCCAGAGATAGGGCATCCGCCCGATGTGCCGCACCACGCCTTAGACCGAACCTTGAGGAGTACGGAAAGAGACCCCGAACAAGGAGACACCGAGATGGGTCCGGAACTGCACTACCAGGTAATGATCAGCCGGGCGACCGAGCTCCAGGAGGAGGCCGCCGAGCACCGCCGCGCCCGCCAGGCGCAGGCGGGCAGGAAGGCTCAGCAGCGCTCCGGCCAGCGCCGGCTGCGTGCGGCCTTCGGCAAGCTCCGCACCTCATGAAACGCGTACGAAGGCCCGGCCGGACCCTCCCTCCCGGCCGGGCCTTTCAGCCGCCCTGACAGGTGCTCCGAAAATTCATGCGAACCCACGCAAAGGGTCATGACATGCTTGAGGACATGACACGCCGGGCGGTGAGCCCCGTCTTCGTCGGGCGGGGTGCGGAGCTTGAAACCCTGGGCGAGGCCTACGACCAGGCCAGAAAGCAGATCACCGCGGCGGTGCTCATCGGCGGCGAGGCGGGCGTGGGGAAGACCCGCCTCGCCGGCCGGTTCGCCGAGCAGGCCGCGCAGGACGGCGCCCACGTGCTCGTCGGGGGCTGCGTGGAGCTGTCCGCCGAGGGTCTGGCCTACGCGCCGTTCACCGCCGCGCTGCGGCAGCTCGTCCGGGAGGGCGGCGCGGCAGAGGTCGCCGCCCTGTTGCCCGACGGCGCCGCCCGCGACCTGGCCAGGCTGCTGCCCGAGTTCGGCGAGCCGAGCGGCGACGGGGAGACCGAGTCGGCCCGCGCCCGGCTGTTCGAGCTGATCCTCGCCCTGCTGGAGCGCCTCGCCGAGCGGCGGCCGGTGGTGCTCGTCATCGAGGACATCCACTGGGCGGACCGCTCCAGCCGGGACCTCATCGCCTTCCTCAGCCGCAACATCAGGTCGGCTCCCGTCCTGATGGTCATGACGTACCGCTCGGACGAGTTGCACCGCACCCATCCCCTGCGGCCGGTGCTGGCCGAGCTGGGGCGGGTCGACGGCGTGGTCCGGGTGGACCTGCCCCGCTTCACCCAGGACGAGGTCGCCGCGCAGATGGCCGGGATCCTCGGGGTGACCCCCGAGTTCGCCAGGGTGGACCGGGTCTTCGAACGCAGCGGCGGCATCCCGCTGTTCGTGGAGGCGCTGCTCGACTGCGGCGACGAGTGCTCGTTCCCCGACTCGCTGCACGACCTGATCATCGGCTCGGTGGAGCGGCTGCCCGAGGAGACCCAGCGGGTGCTCCGGGTCGCCGCCGCCGGTGGCGTACGCGTCGGGCACGGCCTGCTCGCGGCCGTCAGCGGCCTGTCCGACGTGGACCTGGAGAACGCGCTGCGGCCGGCCATCGCGGCCAACGTGCTGCAGGTGGCCGACGGCGGGGCGTACGCGTTCCGGCACGCCCTGATCCGCGAGGCGGTCCACGACGAGCTGCTGCCCGGCGAGCACGCGCGGATGCACGCGCGGTACGCGGAGGAGATCGACCGGGACCGCACCCTGGTGCCCCCGGGCCGGGCGGCCATCGAGATCGCCCACCACTGGTACTCCGCCCGCGACGACCTGTGGGCGCTTATCTCGGCCTGGGAGGCGGCCGAGAAGGCGGCCAAGTCGTTCGCCTACACCGAGCAGGTCCAGCTCCTCGAACGCGTGCTGACGCTGTGGGACAAGGTCCCCGACGCCGCCGAGCGGATCGGCCACGACCACTGCACGGTGCTCGAGCGGGCCTCCGAGGCGGCGTACGTCAGCGGCGACATGGAGCAGAGCACCAAGTACGTGCGCGGCGCGCTCGCCGAGCTGGACGAGCGGACCTCCCCCGAACGGGTCGCCGAACTGCTGGTCCGCCTGGCGAACATCAAGAACCAGAAGGGCAGGACCAACGGGCTGGAGGAGCTGCGGCGCGCCGAACGCCTGGTCCCGCTGCCCGGCGACATCCGCGCGCTCGTGCTGACCCGGCTGGGCACAGTGCTGATCAACTCCGACGAGATCGCCGAGGGGACCGCGCTCACCCAGGAGGCGTTGCGCATCGCCCGCGAGACGGGCGACGAGGTCCAGGAGGCCGACCTCCTGATCAACCTCGCGCTCGGCCACTCCATCGACGGCGACCTGGAGACCGCGTTCGCGACCAACGAACGGGCGCTGGAGATCGGGATCCGGCTCGACGCACCGCGGATCATCCTGCGTGCCCTGGCGAACAACGTCGACGCCCTCGACAACCTCGGCCGCTCGGAGGAGGCCGTGGCGCTCGCCCTGAAGGGCGAGAAGCTCGCCCGGCGGTACGGCAGGTTCCGCCAGCACGGGGTGTTCATCGCCAACAACCGCGCCGAGGCGCTGGAGTCGCTCGGCCGGTGGGACGAGGCCATCGAGGTCATCGAGCGGTCCCTGACGATGGGTCCGACCCTGCGCAACCGGTGGCACATGCTGCGGGTCCGGGCCGACATCGCGATCGCGCGCGGCGAGGAGGACCTGGCGCAGGACATCCTCACCGAGGTCGGTGCCTTCTCCCCGCACCGGGACGAGCAGACGCAGGAGTGGACGAACAATACCCGCCTGGTCCTCGCCTGGCACATGCTGCGCGGCGAGCCGCTGACGGCCCTCGACGTGCTGGAGGCGGCGCTTGACGACCCGCCGCTCACGCGCAAGGCGATGCTCGCCGGGCGGCTGCTCGCCTCGGTTCGTTACGTCTGCGACGCGGCGGCTCCGGTCGCCCCCGACCGGGTGCCTCACGTGCGGGAGCTGGGCGACCGTCTGGCCCTCAACCTGGGCGACGGGCCGGTGAATGAGGCGTTCGGGCTGGTCTATCGGGGCGAGTTCGACGCCGCGGCCGAGGCGTGGCAGCGGCTGGGCCGTCCGTACGTCCGGGCCAAGGCGCTGCTGCACGCCGCCATGGCGGCCGCCGCGAGCGGCGACCGCGAAGGGGCCTCGGCGCGCCTGCGTGAGGCATGCCCGCTCGCGGTCGCGCTGCGCGCCACCCCTCTGGTCACCCAGATCGAGACGCTGGCCCGCCGCGTCGGCTCACCTCTCTCCGACGCCACGCCGTCCGAGCCCGTACGGCAGGCCGACCTGACCCCCCGCGAGCTGGAGGTGCTGCGCCTGGTGGCGGCCGGGCGCAGCAACCGGGACATCGCTGCCGAGCTGTTCATCTCGGCCAAGACCGTCAGCGTGCACGTGTCGAACATCCTGCCCAAGCTCGGCGTGTCGACCCGGGGCGAGGCCGCCGCCGCGGCCCACCGCCTGTCCCTCCTCGATTAGGCGAACGAGAGTCAGGCGAACAGGGGCTCGGCCAGCAGCAGCACGCCGAAGACGGCGAACGCGGCGGCCGCGCCGTACTTGATCCACTTCTCGGGCAGGCGTGCGCCGAGGAACCGGCCGACCAGGATGGCCAGCGCGTCGGCGGCGACCATGCCCACGGTCGAGCCGACCCACGTGCCGAACCAGCCGTGCTGGGTGGCCAGCGTGATGGTGGCGAGCATCGTCTTGTCGCCCAGCTCGCTGAGGAAGAACGCCACGGCGACGGCGATGAACGCGTTGCGGGTGGTCTTGGCCGCCTTGCCCTTCTCCTCCTCGGTGAGTTCGTCGCCGCGCAGCGTCCACGCCGCGAAGGCGAGGAACGCGAGGCCCGCGATGATCGAGATGGCGGTGGTGGGGAGGGCGTCGCCCACGATCCTGCCGAGGCCGACGCTGAAGAGGTGGACGAGTGCGGTCGCGGCGGTGATGCCGGCCAGCACCGGCCCCGTCTTGAAGCGGGTCGCGAAGGTCAGGGCCATGAGCTGGCTCTTGTCGCCCAGCTCGGCCACGAAGATGACGACGAGCGAGATCCAGAGGGCTTGCACGGGGTCGCCTTCCTACGGGGGAGGTGCGACCGGGCCGCCGTACGACACCCGGGGAGTTCGGGCACGACTTCGGCCCGGCAGCATGTGGTCATGACTGTCGGCGAAGGTCTCGTCCGCCACGAGGGCTCCACGACCGGGCGGACGAACCGCCAGTGTGTCGATCAGTGGATTCTGGACTACTCCCCTTCGGTGTCCTCCGAGTTTATCCGAGCTAAAGACGCACTCCCACCAGGACGGGCTCGTTGACGAGCCACACCCCGAACTTCTCGTGCACGCCGTCGCGCACCTCCCGCGCCAGCGCCAGCAACTCGGCCGCGCCCGCCTCGCCCGAGGGGTTGGTGAGGGCCAGCGTGTGCTTGGTCGAGATGCGGGCCCGGCCCTTCTCGTAACCCTTGGGGAACCCGGCGTTCTCGATCAGCCACGCCGCCGGCACCTTGACCGTGCCGTCGGGCAGGTCCCAGCGCGGATGGCCGGGGGCCCGCAGCGCCAGGGCCGCCGCCTCCTCCGGACCGAGCACGGGGTTGGTGAAGAACGACCCCGCGCTGCGCGTGTCCGGGTCGTCGGGGTCGAGCACCATGCCCTTGCCCCGCCGCAGCTCCAGCACCGCCTCCCGCGCGTCGGCCAGCGGCACCCGCGCGCCGATCTCCACCCCGAGCCGGGCGGCCAGCTCCCGGTACGCCACGGGTCCCGACAGCGGGGAGCGCTCCAGGGCGTAGGTGACGGCCAGCACCACGTGCCGGTCCGGGTCGTGCTTGAACGCGCTGTGCCGGTAGGCGAAACCGCACTCGGCCGCCGTGAGGTCCCCCACCTCGCCGGTCAGCCGGTCGTACACGCGGACGGCGGCGACGGTCTGCGAGACGTCCTGCCCGTACGCGCCGACGTTCTGGATCGGCGTGGAGCCCACCAGCCCGGGAATGCCCGACAGGCACTCGACCCCCGACCAGCCCTCGGCCACGCAGCGGGCGACCAGGGCGTCCCAGTCCTCCCCCGCCTGCACGGTGACCAGCGCACGCCCGTCCGCTGCCGTCGAACTCCGGGACGTGACGTCGACGCCGCGGGTGGCGACGCGCACCACGAGCCCGTCGAACCCGTCGTCGGACACCACGAGGTTGCTGCCGCCGCCGAGCACCAGCACGGGCTCGCCCTCACGGTCGGCCTCGGCCACGATCGCGACCAGCTCGTCCTGCGTCCGCGCCTGCGTGAACGCCCGGGCCGGTCCGCCCGTACGCAGCGTGGTGTACGGGGCGAGCGGCACCCCTGCCAACCGGTCAGCCATCGGTCTCCTCGCACCCGGAACATCCCGACGAACAGGATAGCTATCCGCGGTCCTCGCGCTCCGCCTCGGCGATCGACTCGTCGACCCTCGACGTGGCCGAACTGCCGTCCCACAACAGCTGGGAGGCGACCACCGACGGCTCACCCGAGGGGGTCAGCGCGGTCTCGATCGTCCCGCCGGGAGCGACGTCCCGCTTGACCTCGGTGATCTCTTCCGGGCCCACGGCTCCGGCGGCCTCCCTGGCGTTCCGCGCCCGTGGACGCGGCATCGCGCCGCCGTGGGCATCGCCGGCCTTGCCGGGGTCTTGGGTCTCCGCGGCGACGCCGGCGACGTCGCCGTGCTCCCGCTGGGTGGTGACCGGCTCGTTCTTCGCTTCGATGTCTCGCTCGCTCACGATCCGACCGCTACCCAGCACCGCCACGGCCAATCGGGCCGGTCAGCAGAGGCCGGCCAGGAGAGGGTGCTCAGGAGAGCTGGACCACCGCGCGGGCCTTGGACAGGACGCGGGCGTCGCCGGACCTCGCGGTCAGCGCGACGACGACGCGCTTGTCCTCACGCTTGTCCTCGATGACCCCGCTGATCGTGATCGTCGCGCCGTTGTCGTCGTCCGGCACCACGACCATGGACGAGAACCGCACGCCGTACTCCACCACCGCGCCGGGGTCGCCCGCCCAGTCCGTCACGAACCGGCCGCCCTGCGCCATCGTGTACATGCCGTGCGCGATGACGTCGGGCAGGCCGACGGCCTTCGCGTGCCGCTCGTTCCAGTGGATGGGGTTGAAGTCGCCCGAGGCGCCGGCGTACCTCACCAGGTCCACCCGGCGGACCCGGTATTCGGCGGCCGGGATCTCCTGGCCGGTCTCCACCTCGTCGTACTTGACCGTCGCCGCCATGATCAGGCCGCCCCTCCCCGCTCCACGATGATGTTGTACGTCCGGCAGACCAGCTCTCCCGAGGTGGTCGAGACGTCGCTGCGCAGGGTCAGGAACTCGTTGCGGCCGACGCTGCGGATCTCCGCGATGGTCGAGGTGCAGACCAGCTCGTCGCCCGCGTGGATGGGCCGCTCGTACTCGAACCGCTGCTCGCCGTGCACGACCATCGCGAAGTTGAGCCCGAGGTCGGGGTCGGCGAGCGCGTCACCGGTCCCGAGAAGGCTGAACACGATGGGGAACGTGGGCGGCGCGACGACGTCCGGGTGCCCGGCGGCCACGGCGGCCCGCCTGTCGTGGTAGATCGGGTTGGAGTCGCCGATCGCGGTGGCGAACTCGCTGATCTTCACACGGCTGACCTCGTAGGGCGCGGACGACTCGTACGTCCGCCCGACGAAATCGCGGTTCAAAGGCATCGGGCCGGGCTCCTTCGAGATGAGCTGGGTAGGCCGTACCGTAACAGACCCACGCCGGCGAACACCGGCCCGCACCGTGCGGACACGACACCGGCCGGACACGACGAACCGGCGCCCCCGGAAGGGAACGCCGGTGTCGGAAGTGCGTGCGGTCCGTGCCGTGACCTAGCGGGTCTCGCGGTGCGCCCGGTGCGTCTTGCAGTTGGGGCAGTACTTCTTCAGCTCAAGCCGATCCGGGTCGTTGCGCCGGTTCTTCCGCGTGATGTAGTTGCGGTGCTTGCACTCCTGGCAGGCCAGCGTGATCTTCGGCCTAACGTCTGCGGCAGCCACGTGGGAGTGCCTTTCTGCGTTCGGGACTACTGGACAACCCGCACCGGGGCCCCCTTGTTCAGGTGGCCCGGCAGGGTAGTAGCGGAGGCCGGACTTGAACCGGCGACACAGCGATTATGAGCCGCTTGCTCTGCCTGACTGAGCTACTCCGCCTCGGCCGGAAACCGGATCCGGCCACGCAAGGATACCCGACCTGTACGGCTATTCGCGCATCGGGATCAGCCATGATCGAGGTCGGTCTTTCCGATGGGAACGAGGAGTCCCCACCAAGCCGAAAGCCCCACCCGGCAGCGCTCAGTCAGAAACACTGCTTGGATAGGACTTTCCGGCTAGAGCCCCCAAACGGAATCGAACCGTTGACCTTCTCCTTACCATGGAGACGCTCTGCCGACTGAGCTATAGGGGCGGGTCCGCCTGCCGCTCTCGCGCTGCGGACAGGTGTAACCATACACGGCCACGGCGGTGTGCGCGAATTCGAATCTCCCCTCCGGCGCACGGTTCAGGGGCACGGCTCAGGGTGTCGGCAGCACCCCGGACAGGTCCGCCTCGGGACGGTGCCGGACAGGCACATCGGCCGTGACCGCGTACCGGCTGAAGTAGCCCTTGCCCTTGACCGGGATCACGCTGCTCAGCGTCACCGTGGCGGCGTACGGCGCGTCCGCGCACTCGGGCAGGCACCAGGTGCCGCTGAGCCTGCCCGCGCCGGTCGCCCGGGTCGGCCCCCAGGTCCGCCAGGTGACCCCGCTCATCGTGCTGAACTCCGAGAGCACGAGGTTCGCCGGCCGCTGCTCGGCCCTGCCCCGCTCGGAGTTCTGCAGATTGAGCACGTACACCGGCGTCTCGGCCGGGGAGCCCGTGGGCGCCGACCCGCAGCCGCCGGCGGCGAGGCAGAGCACGGTGACAGTGACAGACAGGCTGACAGCCGGAAACACAGGCAGGCGCATCGATTCCCCCTCGGCACTCTGAGTGCCCAGGGCCCGCCGCCGTTACGCCTGTGAACAGGCTATTTGACGGCCGTACGGGCGTCGCCCGCCCTGACGGGCAGCGGGATCACCTCGCAGAGGTCGGCAAGATCGACATACCGGGCGACCTCCTCGACCGAGAGACAGTCGGCGACCACCTGACCGTTGCGCCGCACCCGCAGCACCTGGCGGTCGCGGCGGTACGCGGGGACGATCTCGTAACCGTCCGGTCCCACCCATCGGCTGTCCATAGGGGAACAAGCTATCGGGTTTTCCCCACGGCTATCTCCCGTCCCATGGGAATCGTCTTAAGTAGGGTCTTAATCGACCCCAAGTGCCGGGGCGCACAGTGAGCGTGACGCACCACCGTCCCCCACGTTCACGAAGGGTCTTCCGATGTCCGACACCCCCAACCTGCTGGGCTTCCGCATCGCGCACCGGGCGATGCGCGCCGACTCCCGGCGCCTCGCCGACGTCACCGCCGAGATCGCCGCGGGCCGGCAGCCGTGCGGCCCGGAGCGCGCCGCCGCCATCCGTGAGTACGCGACCAAGCTGTGCCGCGGCATCCACCACCACCACAAGGCGGAGGACGACCACCTGTGGCCGCTGCTCGTCCGCTCGGCGGGCGCCGAGATCGACCTGAGCGAGCTGAGCGAGGACCACTCCGAGCTCGACCCGCTGCTGGAGGAGATCCAGGCGGTCGCGGGCGACCCGGCCGAGCTGGCCAAGCCGCTGCGCCGGCTGGCCGACCTGCTCGACGAGCACATCCAGGAGGAGGAGCGCACGATCTTCCCGATCATCACGCGGCACGTCTCCGGCAAGGACTGGGAGGAGATGGAGCAGCACGTGCGCAAGGGCGGCGACCCGCGCTTCGAGCTGCCCAGGATCGAGCAGCACGCGCGGCCGGAGGAGCTGGCGGAGCTGCGCAAGCTGGCCGGGCCCGTCCTGGTCGTCATGCTGGCGCTGCTGCGCCGCGCCCACCGCCGCCGCGAGCGGCTCATCTTCGGAGCCGCGTGAGCGCCCGGCGGGCGGCCTCCTCCCAGTGCGGGGAGCCGACCTGCCGGGCGACCTCGGCGGCCCGCAGGTAGTGGGCCTCGGCGTCGCCGGGCCGGTCGAGGAACACCGCCAGGTCGCCGAGCGTGTGCGCGACCGGCCCGAGCGTGACCGAGCCCGAGTGCAGGCCGGCCAGCTCGCCGTCGGACGGCAGCAGCAGGCGGTAGCACTCCTCGGCCGCCGCCCGGTGGCCGAGCGCGATCGCGTTGTCCGCGCGCAGAGACATGAACACGAGCCAGTAGTAGTCCCGGCGGGGGACGCGCGCGGAGGCCCACACCGCGCGGGCCTCCTCCAGCCGGCCGGCACCGGCGAGCGCCCGCGTGTACAGCTCGCCCACGTCCTCCGGCAGGCGTTCCCACAGAGCGGCGAGCTCCTCCACCGCCTCGTGGACCCGCCCCGCCGCCAGCTTGACCACGAAGCGGCCGACCGTCCCCACCATCGCGCCGTTGGCGTCGCCGGTGCGGGCCAGCTGCTCCCCGAGCTGCGTGTAGACGCTCTCGGCCCGCTCGAACTCGCCCCTGACCAGCAGGTGCAGGGCGTCGAGGAAGGCGAGGATGCCGAGGGCGAGGCCAAGCTGGCCGCTCGTCGACAGCTCCATGGCCATGTCGGCGTGCCGGCGGGCGGTGGTCCAGTCGTTGCGGCTGAGCGCGACCATGAGCAGCGAGAAATGGCCGAGCGTCTGATAGCCGAGGAGCCCGGCGGCGGCCGAGGCGGCCAGCAGATCGTGTCCGAGCGTCTCCAGGTCGTTCCGCCTGTCCGGGGTCAGGCAGACCCAGTAGCGGCCGTTGAGCGCCATGCAGCGCAGGCGGAGGTCGCCGAGGGCGTCCGCGATCGCCAGCGCCTCCGCACTGGCCGCCTCGATGCGTTCCGGGTCGTGTCCTTCGAGCGCGTGGCAGAGGGCGACGAGCATCCGGCAGCGCAGCTCCCCGGCCTCCGCGGGCAGCGACTCCTCGATCGCCCCGACGAGATCGGCGTCGAGCGCGCGGTCGGGCTGGATGGTCCAGATGACCGGCGCGTCGAGCGAGGAGACCGCTCTGGCCACCGCCGCCCGATCGCCTGTCCGGCGGGCCACCTCCAGCGCCTTCGTGCGGTTGCGCACCGCCGTGATCACGTCGCCCGCGTGCGCCTGCGCGGACACCAGGCGGCACAGGAGGTCGAGGCGGACGTCCGTGGGCGCGTCGTTCGCCCCTTCGCTCAGCAGGTCGAGCGCGCCCAGCGCGCCCTCCAGCAGCGCCGCCGCCTCCTGTGCGCGTACAGCGCGGTCGCCTGGCCGGCGGCCCGCGCCGCGTACTCGGCCGCCGTGAGGGCGGTCGCGGTCGTCGCCGCGGCGAGCGCGTGGTGCCCGAGCGCTCCCACGTCGCCGGGGCGCACCCGCTCGAGCGCCGCCAGGACCTTGCCGTGCATCCGCGTACGGCGCAGGCGCGGGATGTCCTCGTACAGCGTCTCGCGGACGAGCACGTGGGCGAATCGGACGCGGCCGGGGCGCGGCTCCTCCAGCAGGCCGGACAGCACGCCCGCCTCCAGGCCGTCGAGCACGGTCTCCTCGTCGGCCCCCGGCATGGCGATCAGCACGTCGGCGTCGGCCTCCCGGCCGAGGACGGCGGCGTTGCGCAGCGTCGTCCGGGCCGTCGCGGGCAGCCGGGCGAGGCGGCGGCGGATGAGGTCGCGCACGCCGGGCGGCAGCGCGTGGGCCGCCGACGGGCCGTCCACCGCGAGCAGCCGGGCCGTCTCGGTCACGAACAGCGGATTGCCGCCGGTCCGCTCGGTGACCGTGCGCACCGTGGCCTCGTCGACCCGCGTGCCGGAGCGTTCCGCGAGCAGGCGGGCCACCTCGGGTTCGCCGAGACCGCCCAGGGTGATGTTCTCCGCCGCCTGCACAGCGAGCGCCGCCCCGGTGGCCGTGAGGTCGTCGCCCGCCTCGGCCGGCCGGTGCGTCAGCAGGACGAGGACCGGCGTCCGCGTCAGGCGGCCCGCCAGGTGGCGCAGGAGCTGGAGGGTCTCCTCGTCGGCCCGGTGCACGTCCTCCAGCACGATCAGCAGCGGTCCCGGCACGCCCTCCAGGTAGTCGCCGGCCGCCCGCGCCAGCCAGAACTGGCCCACGGGCGCGGCGTCGTCGGTCAGCAGCGGCGCCAGCCGGGCCGCGGTCTCGGGTTCCGGTGGGCAGGTCGCGGACAGCTCTCGCAGCACCTCGCTCCACGCCCATGCGGGCGGCACGCCGCCGGTCGTCTCGGGACAGCGGCCGACCACGGTCTGCCAGCCGTCCGCCGCCAGGCGCCGCACGAGCGCGTCGGCCAGCGTGCTCTTGCCCGAGCCCGCGTCGCCGCCGAGCCAGGCGATGCGGAAACCGGCCCGGGCCTGCTCCGCCGCGGCGGCCAGCCGGGACAGCTCCGCCGTACGGCCGACCATGCGGACGGGCTCGGGGTCCTGAGGGGGCGCGGGAGCCGGGACCACGGGCGCCCGGACCGCAGGGGGCGCGTCGAGCGACGCTGCCTGCCCGAGGATGTCCGCCTCCACCGCGCGCAGGGCGGGCCCGGGATCGACGCCGAGCTGGTCGGCCAGCAGGTCGCGGGTCCTGCGCAGGACCGCCAGCGCCTCCCCCTGCCGCCCGGCCCGGTAGTAGGCGAGCGCGAGCAGCCGTACAGCGTTCTCGCGCAAGGGATGGGCGGTGAGGTGGCGCTCCAGCTCGGGGACGACCTCGGCCTGGCGGCCGATCGCGAGCCCGGCCTCGGCGCGGCACTCCACCGCGACCGCCCGGAGCTCGTCCAGGTGGACCACCTCGGGGACGGCCCACTCCTCCTCGCCGAACTCCGCGTACGCCGGGCCGGTCCACAGCGCCAGCGCCTCGTCCACGACCTCGAGCACCCGCGCGTGCCGCCCCTCGGTGAGCAGGCCGGCGGCGGACTCGACCAGCCGGGGGAAGCGCCAGGCGTCCACGTCGCCGGGCTCCAGCGCCAGCCGATAGCCGGGCGGAGCGGTGACCAGCACGCGGGCGGGGGCGCGAGGGGCGCGGCCCGGCTCCAGTGCCCGCCGCAGGTTGGAGACGTAGACCTGGAGCGCGCCCAGCGCGCGCGGCGGCGGCTGGCCCCTCCACAGGTCGTCGACGAACCGGTCGGTCGACACCACCTGTCCCTGGGCGCAGACCAGCCGGGCCAGCACGGCGCGCTGGAGCGAGGTCCCGAGGTCGGCGGGGCGCCCGTCGACCTCCGCCGCAATCCGCCCCAAAACCCGCAGTCTTACCATGACGGGGCAAGCATAGAGATCAGGCTCGATAGTGGTAGTAGCCGAGCAGGTCATCCAGCACGGACACGTCGTCCATGCGGATGCGCGTCCCGGTGGCGAACGCGTTGATCATCTTTCCTCCGCCGACGTACACCCCGACGTGGTGGGTTCTGCCGGGCCTGCCGTAGAAGACGAGGTCGCCGGGTTGCGGCACGCCGACGCGGCGCAGCCTGCCGATGTGGGCGTCGGTGTTGCCGGGGCCGAGCACGTCGCCGCCGAACGCGAGGTCGTACACCCAGCGGGTGAATCCCGAGCAGTCGAAGCCGCGCGTCCGGCTCGCCGGGCAGGGCTTGATCGAGCCGCTGTATCCGCGGCAGGTCCCCTTCGACGGTCCGGGCCGCGCCGCGTGCCCCCCGCCCCACGAGTACGGCAGGGCGCCCTGGGCGGCGTACGCGACCTCGACGGCCCTGGACAGTTCCTCGTTGAGCGGCGCGGATCCCGCGGCGGCCAGCGCGACGATTCCCCCGATCAGAACCAGCCGCCGCCTCAGCGCACGGTTAACCCCCATGGATCGTGACAATAGCCACTCATCTCTTTTCTGGCCATGGAAGCTTTGCTTCATCTGATCGACGCGCCGGAGGGGGATTGTTACCCTGAGTGCAGCTCAGTTCATACGTTCATCGGCGTGTCGGTCGAAGCGCTTCGTCGGTCGCCCCCGGACCTCCCCGTCCCGTTCCCCCGGTGGTCCCCGGCGCCAAGGAGAGCGAAGGGAACCACCGTGGATACGTGGACGGCACAACCCCCTTCCCCCACCCGCTGGTGGGTGCTCGGGCTGCGCGGAGAGCTGGATCTCCACGCGGTGCGGCACCTGCGCGAGCCGCTGCTCACCCAGATCGAGGCCCACGGCCCGTGGCTGGCCCTCGACCTCAGCGAGGTGCGGTTCATCGACACCACGGGCGTGGGACTGCTCGTGCGCCTGGTGCACAACCTGCGCGGCAGGAACGGCGACCTCGCCCTCATCGCGCCGGCCGGCCAGGTGCTGCGGATCCTCCGCTGGACGAACCTGACCCGGCTGTTCCGCGTCCTCGACACGGCCGACGCGCTGGACGACTCCGGCTGATCGGGCAGGATCACTCGGGCAGGATCGTCACCGGAGAGTCGCCGCCTCCCGTCGGACCATTGCCCCCCGTCGGAGGCGTCACGGACACGAGGCCCCGGCAGCTGTCGCCACAGCCGCCGAACCGCTCGGTGTCGACGGGCGTGAACTTCGTCGCCGGCACCCCGCGCAGGGCCCGCAGCATGGTGTCCTTCCAGATCGGGCCGGGGATGCTGGCGCCGAACACCTCACCGTAGTAACGGCCCCCGATGGTGACGCCGTTCAGTTTGTACTTCTGGGCGCCGCGCGGATCGCCGACGCTGACCGCGCCCGCCAGGTCGGGGGTGAACCCGGCGAACCAGGCGGAGGAGGAGTTGTCGTTGGTGCCGGTCTTGCCCGCCGCGTCACGCCCGATGCCGCCGACCGACGCCATCGTGCCCTTGGTCAGGACGCCGGACAGCACGTGCGCCGCCGCGTCGGCCACCTCGGGGTCGAGCGCCTGGCGGCACTTCGGCTTGTAGTCCGTCGTCTTGCCGGTGCTGTCGGTGATCTGGGTGATCGCCATCGGCGCGCAGTACTTGCCGCGCGCGCCGATCGCGGCGTAGGCGTTGGCGACCGTCACCGGGTCCATCTCGTTGATGCCGAGCGTGAACGTCTCGAACTCCTGGAGCGGGGTGCCGTCGGAGCGGTGGATGCCCAGCGACTTGGCCGTCTTGATCACCTCGCAGAGCCCGACCCGCTGCTCCAGCATCATGAAGAACGTGTTGACCGAGTGCCAGGTGCCGGTCTGCAGGGTCAGCCAGCCGGGCGCCCCCTCGTCGTTGGTGACCGTGTGGCTCGGGTCGCCGATGGGCTTGCCCGCGCAGTTCTTGAAGGTCGAGTAGCCCGGCGCGGTGTAGCCGGCGCCCGCGCTGAACCCGTCGTTGATCTTCATGCCCTGCTTGAGCGCGGTGAGCAGGGTGAACGTCTTGAAGGTCGAACCGGCCTGGAAGCCGATGCCGCCGCCGTGCGCGGCGTCGGCCACGAGGTTGTAGGACATCTCGTTCTTGCTCTTGCGTGTCCCGTACGGGCGGCTCGCGGCCATCGCCTTGATCGCCCCGGTGCCGGGCTGCACCAGCGCCTCGGCGGCCACCGGGTTGTCGGAGGGGTGGACCCACTTCCTGATCGCCTTGTCCGCGGCGGCCTGCATCGTGGGGTCGATCGTGGTCTTGATGGTCAGGCCGCGCGGTTGAGGAACGCCAGGCGCTGCTTGGCCGTCTTGCCGAAGTCGGGGTTGCTGAGGATCTCGTTGCGCACGTAGACGCAGAAGTACGGATACGTGCTCGACTCGCAGCCGCCGGGCAGCGGGGTCCCCTTGTAGCCGAGCCTGGCCTTCTTCGCCTCGGCCGCCTGCGCCTTGGTGATCTTGCCCAGCTCGGCCATCCGGTCGAGCACGACGTTGCGCCGCTTCAGCAGCCGGTCGCGGCTGGTCTTGCCCAGGTTGGGGTCGGTGGCGTTGGGGTCCTGCACGGCTCCCGCCAGCGTCGCGGCCTGCGGCAGCGTCAGCTCGCTCGCGCTGACCCCGAAGAACCGCTTGGCCGCCGCCTCGACGCCGTACGCGCCCGCGCCGAAGTAGGCGATGTTGAGGTACTTCTCCAGGATCTGGTCCTTGGAGTACTTCTGCTCCACGCCCATCGCGTACCGCAGCTCGTTGAGCTTGCGGGCGTAGCTGGCCTCCAGGGCCTTGTTCTTCTCCGCCTCGGTCTGGGCGGCGTTGAGCAGCACCTGCTTGACGTACTGCTGGGTGATGGAGGAGCCGCCCTGGGCCACCCCGCCCGACTGCAGGTTCTTCGCCAGGGCGCGTACGGTGCCCTCGATGTCGATCGGGCCGTGCTCGTAGAACCGGTAGTCCTCGATCGAGATGATGGCCGTCTTCATGATGTCGGCCATCTGGTCGAGCGGGACGACCTCGCGGTACTGCTCGTAGAACCGCGCGATCTCGTGGCCCTTCACGTCCTGCACGACCGAAACCTGCGCCAGCGGGGGCTCGACGAGGTCCCGGGGCTCCAGGCCCACGTCCTGGACGGCCGACACCAGCCCGACGCCCGCGCCTCCCACCGCCGGCAGCGCGATCCCCGCGACCAGCACGCCCGCCGCCGCTCCCATGGCGGCCAGACGCAGCACCTTCCCCGTGGCGTTCACACGATCCTCCCCCAAATGGCTATAGACAAGGTTATGGGGCCGTAAAGCGCTGTCGGCCCCATAACGCGGTATTTACGGCAGTCGGCCGAGGCCGCGCGCGAGTACGGTCGCCGTCTTCGCGACGACCTCGTTGTCGGCGGCGCCGTCGGCCGCCGCGCGGTTGGTGTAGATCGCCATGATGATCGGGGCGGCGTCCGCGCCCGGCCAGACGACGGCGATGTCGTTGGCGGTGCCGTACGTGCCGCCGGTGCCGGTCTTGTCGCCGACGATCCACGACTTGGGCAGCCCGGCGCGGATGCGGGCGTCCCCGGTCGTGTTGTCGCGCAGCCACCCGATCAGCCGGGACCGGTCCTTCGCGCCCAGCGCGTCGCCCACCGTGAGCGCACGCAGGTCGCCGGCGATCGAAGTGGGCGTGGTGGTGTTGCGCTTCTGCTTCGGCGACCAGTCGTTGAGCTCGGTCTCCCAGGCGTCCAGCCGGGAGATCGGGTCCTTGAGGGCGCGGAAGTAGCGGGTGAGCCCCTCCGGCCCGCCGATCCGCTTCAGCAGCATGTTGCCCGCGGTGTTGTCGCTGTAGATGATCGCCGCCCGGCACAGCTCGGCGAGGGTCATGCCGTCCTTCACGTGCTTGGCGGTCTCCGGCGAGTACGGCTTCACCTCGTCGGCCGTCCAGCGGACGACCTTCCGCGTCAGCTCGCGGTCCGTGGTGCGGTCCAGCACCGCCGCGGCGGCACCGCCTTGAAGGTGGAGGCCAGCGCGAACCGCTCACCCGCCCGGTAGCCGATCGTCCTCCCGGTCGCCGTGTCGATCGCGTACGCGCCGATGCGGCCCTTGAACGACGTCTCCAGCGCGCGCAGCGCGGCGGCCACGTCTGTCCGGGGCGCGGCGGCGGCGGGGGGTCGCCGGGGGCGGCCCCGACCAGGACGAAGACCGTCATCGCGGCGGCTTTCACCGTCACCGGGTGTCCCATGGCATGTCCTCGCTCTCGTGCGTCGGTGATCTGTCAGACGCAGGAGCAAACCAGAGGGTTCGGAACAAGTCCAATATTCATATGGACACTCGTCCGATATCGGTTCACATATGAACCGAGTTCAGAGCGGCGGGGCGAAGTGGCGACCGGCCGCCACGAGATCGTCCACGGCCCGCGCCGCGGCGGCGAGCCGCTCCCCCGGCGACCCGGAGACGACGACGTGCGGGAGGTCGCGCCGGGACAGCTCGGCGCGCAGCCGCCGGTCCATCTCGTGCCTGACGTGCTCGCCGTCGCGCCAGCCGTCCTGCTCGAACGGCACGCCGTCCACGGACGTGTGGATCCACAGGTCGTGCCGGGCCCGTTCGTGGACGCGCAGCACCTCGGGACTCGCCGTGCCGAGATAGCGCTCGTGCCACAGCGCGGTGGCGAGCGCGTCGGTGTCACAGAACAACACGGGCGAACCGGTCCGCGCCGCCGCCTCCTCCCAGCCGAGCTGCCGGTGGGCGATCAGCGTGAACTCCTCCGGCTCCCACTCCAGGTCGTCGAGCCACGGCTCGGGCGCTCCCGCCTTCTTGGCCGCCCGGCGGGCCAGGGCGAGCTTCTCCTCGCAGTACGTCCTGCCGTACTCGGGCACCCACCGGGTGGCGGCCCAGACTCCGCCGCGTGCGGCGTAGTGGGCGGCCAGCGCGCGGGCGAGCGTGGTGGTCCCGGTGGACTCGGCCCCGACGACGACCACCCGCCAGGCGAGGTGGGCGCGCACGGCGGGGCTCAGCCAGGGCCACGCGGCCACCGGATCATCGCGGACCATCGTCCCGCTGACCGGATGGCGGATCCTGTCCGGATCGACCGCCACGTGCGCGCCGCCGAACCTGCGGGCCAGTTCGGGCCCGTACGCCTCGGATGAGAAGACCGCGTCGACGTCCGGCGCGAGGCCGCCGTGTGCCAGCGCCAGCGCGTGCCTGAAGACCTCGACGTGCGCGGCCCAGATCTCCGGGTCGTCGTAGTCGATCTCGATGTCGTCCACCACCGGCGCCACCACCACGTGGGGCTGCGGGTGCGCCTCGCGCAGCCATGCCGTACGCAGGGCGAGCGGGATGCTCTCCACGCTGCTGGCGGCCACGACCACCGTGACCAGCGCGCACTGCTCGGCGGCGGTGTCGACGAGGTGGTGGTGTCCGGCGTGCGGCGGGTAGAACTTGCCGATCACCAGCCCGTGAGCGTACCGGGCGCTCATCGTGTCACCGCCGGAGCGGGAACGGGCCGTGCGGCCGACTCGCGCCGCCAGGCGAGCAGTCCGGCCACGCACAGCGCCAGGAACAACACGTAGAGCACGCTGGTGGGGTAGAGGTCCTTGTACGCGTAGAGGGGGATGTAGACCAGGTCGACCGTGATCCACAGCCACCACGACTCCACCCGCTTGCGGCACTGGCCGTAGGTCGCCATGAGCGACAGCGCGGTCGTCAGGGCGTCCCAGAACGGGACGGCCGAGTTGGTCCAGGTCGCCAGTGCGGCGGTGAGCAGCGCGGTCGCCGCGGCACCCGCGAGCACGAGCCATCCCCACTCCGCGCGGCTTGTTCTGGTGACCGTGAGCGTGGTCCGCCCAGCACCGCCGTACAGCCACTGCCACCAGCCGTACAGGCCGAGGAGCACGTAGACGATCTGCAGGGCCGCGTCCGCGTACAGGCCCACGGCCAAGAAGACGAGGCCGAGCAGGACGACGTTCGCGACGCCGATCGGCCAGTTCCAGATGTTCTGACGGACCACCAGCCAGACGGTGAGCGCCCCGGTCGCGAACCCGAGCAACTCGGCCCAGCTCGTCGACACACCGCCCAGGGTGATTGCGGGCTCCAGGAGGGGCCCCAGCAGATCGGTCAGCGCCACACGACCTCCTTAATCGTCACTGTGACGATAACAAGGGATCGCGATCAGGGATAGACACGCCCCGTGCCGGTCATTTCGTACGGATCGAGTGAATGGCGTATCCGACGGCGGCGCCCACCGCGTACCAGAACAGGTCGGGGGCGTTGAACGTCGTGCCGAGCGCCAGCCGGGCCAGCGTGCTGTGCGCCGACAGCTCGGCCGGCACCCCGGAGAGCTGGGCGAACTCGACCAGCCAGCTCACACCGAGCGCCACGGCGGCCACCACGAACGGCCGGGCGCGCGGCGCGGCCACGACGACCAGCGCGTACACGAGGAGGGTGTAGAGGAGGTCGCCCGCATACTTGGCGACCGCGCCCGGCAGCAGCGCCCGGGCCGCCAGACCGGCGGCCACGACCACCACGGCGGCGGCCAGGGCGGCGAGTCGGCGCTGCGGCATCCGGGCACCCTATCGGGAATCCCCGAGGTGATCGTCAGGCGGGCCGGTGGTAGCGCACCCAGATGTCGCCGCCGATGTGCCCGGACAACCGCAGCACGACGCCGTCCGGGTCGGGCGGCACGGGCGGGGTGTTGTGGACGCGTTTGAGCCTGACCCACCCGCCGGAGGTCACCTCGTCGGCGACGACCCGCCAGCCGACCGGCACCCGGATGATGACGTCTCCGAACATCGAGTCGCACCGGACGGTCATGTCGATCTCGCGGTGCGGGCAGTCCGCGTGCCGGAAGTCCACCACGGCCGTCCGCCAGGTGCAGTCGAGCGTGATACGCGGCGGCACCCTCCAGCGTCCGGTCTTCCTGACGGCACGCGTGCCACGGGTGAACAGCAGCAGTTCGTCCGCCGGCTCCGGCCGTCTCTCCCCAGCCGGATTCCGGGGCAGGTCCGCGACCAGTGCCTCCAGCTCGCCGTACGTGCGCGCGGCGTACACGTGGTCGAGCCGTTCTGTGAGCTCGTCCAGGGTGATGCGGCCCTCTCCGACGGCGGCGCGCAGCTTCTCGGCGACACGGTCCCTGTCCCGGTCTCCGGCGCGTAATTCCGCCTGGTCGCTCACGATCAAGCAGTTTAGTAATCGGTCTTCCCCACCCGCCAGGCACGCATATCCGTTATCCCGGTCTCCGTCCGGCCGAAATACGTCGTGCCTTCACCTTCGGGAGCGGCGTTGACAGGTCAAGGCGATCGCCGAGCGCTGAGGACGTGTTCCGGCAGCAGGGGTTCAACGGCGCGAGCGTGCAGGACATCACCAGCGCCGCCGGCGTCCCCAAGGGGTCGTTCTACAACCACTTCGAGAGCAAGCAGGCGCTCGCCGTCGAGATCGTACGGCGCTACGCACGCGGCGCGAACTTCGCCGTGCTCAACGGCGACGGCCCCGCCCTGGAGCGGCTGCGCGGTCACTTCGCGGCCATGATCGACCGGACCCGCGACACGGGTGTGGAGTTCGGCTGCCTCCTCGGCACCTTCGCCGGCGAGAGCAGCAGCGCCGGAGACCAGGTGCGTACGGCGGTCCGCGAGATCCTCGGTGACTGGACCGAGGACGTGGCCCGCACGGTGCGGGCGGGCCAGGAGGCCGGCGAGATCACCTCGGCCCGTCCGGCGAGGACGCTGGCGGCCTTCCTGATCGACTCGTTCGAGGGCGCCACCCTCCGCGCCAAGACCATCGGCGACCAGTCCGTCGTCGCGGAGCAGCTCGACATCGCCCTCGACGCGCTGCGCGCCTGACTGGCCACCGCACAAGCGAAAAATCACTCCATGGAACGATCTAGCCGGAAAAACGATGGCTAGTTAAACTCCGAGTCAGCTTCGGCCACCCGTTCGGGTGGCCGTTCGCTCGTCGCCCAACGGGGAGGGCCCGCGCCCTCCCATGCCCGTGGGCGGCACGGCTCCTCCACGCCCTGGACGGCGAGGCCTCACAGGTCTCCATGGAGGTGTCGTGTCGAAGAAGCCCCCACCTGCCTACTTACGGACCACAGCGATCGTCGCCGGCCTCGGCCTCGTGACAGCGATGATCCCGGCGACATCCGCCGCCGCGGACCCCACCCCCACCCCCTCGCGGTCGTGGAGCGCCACGGCCGTGACGGGCGCCGAGCGCGTGCAGGGCGCCAAGTCGGCCAGCGGCCGGCTCGCCAAGAGCGACGCGGCGCTGCTCGCCTCGAAGTCGCCGGAGCGGACGAGTGTCGTGGTGAAGCTCGACTACGACTCGCTCGCGGCCTACAAGGGCGGCCTGCCGGGACTCGCCGGCACCAGTCCGTCGGTCACCGGCAAGTCGCTCAACCTGAAGAGCGGCGACGCGGCGAAGTACCAGAAGCACATCGAGGGCATCGAGAACACCTTCCTCAGTGAGCTGGGCAAGAAGATCCCCGGCGTCACGGTGGGGCAGAAGCTCCGCACGGTCTACGGCGGCGTCGCCCTGACGCTGCCCGCCAACAAGGCCGCCGAGCTGCTGAGGCTGCCCGGCGTGGCGGCGGTGCAGGAGGACAAGCGGGAGCAGCCCCTCACCGACTCCAGCCCCGAGTTCATCGGCGCGACCACGATCTACAACCAGCTCGGCGGCGCCAAGTCGTCGGGCAAGGGCGTCATCGTCGGCATCCTGGACACCGGCGCGTGGCCGGAGCACCCGTCGTTCGCCGACCCGGGCACGCTTCCGGCTCCCCCGCCGAAGGCGGACGGCACCCCGCGTACGTGCGACTTCGGCGACAACCCGCTGACGCCGGCGGCCGACCCCTTCCAGTGCAACAACAAGCTGATCTCCGGCCAGCCGTTCCTGGAGACGTACAACGCGGTGGTGGGCGGAGAGGTGTACGGGGACAGCGCCCGTGACTCCAACGGCCACGGGACGCACACCGCCACCACGTCGGCGGGCGGGCCGGTCGACCACGCCAACCCTCTCGGCATCGACCGCGGCGCTATCCACGGCATCGCGCCAGCGGCCCACGTCGCGGTCTACAAGGTCTGCGGCGCGGAGGGCTGCTACCAGTCCGACTCGGCGGCCGCCGTCGCGCAGGCCATCGCCGACGGCGTCAAGGTGATCAACTTCTCGGTGGGCGGCGGCGCCGACCCCTACAGCGACCCGGTCGAGCTCGCGTTCCTCGACGCGTACGCGGCGGGCGTGTTCGTGTCGGCCTCGGCAGGCAACTCGGGACCGGGCGCCGGGACGACCGACCACCGCGGCCCGTGGGTGACCACGGTGGCGGCCTCGACGCAGAGCCGCACCTACCAGTCGACGATCACGCTGACCGGCGGGCCGTCGATCAAGGGCGCGTCGATCACGCAGGGCATCTCCTCGCCGCTGCCCGTGGTGCTCGCGTCGGCCCCGCCGTACAGCGACCCGCTGTGCGTCAACCCCGCGCCTCCCGGGCTGTTCACCGGGAAGATCGTCGCCTGCCAGCGTGGCCCGAACCGGGTGCTCAAGGGATTCGCGGTCAAGCAGGGCGGCGCCGCGGGGATGATCCTCTACAACTCCACGCCACTCGACGTCATGACCGACAACCACTGGCTGCCGACGGTCCACATCGACAAGCCGGAGACCGACGCGCTGCTCGCCTGGCTGAGCGCGCACCCGGGCGCCACGGCGAGCTTCACCCAGGGTGAGAAGACCACCTGGCAGGGCGACGCGATGACCACGTTCTCCTCGCGCGGCCCGGGCGGCGACTTCCTCAAGCCGGACGTCACCGCGCCCGGCCTGCACATCCTGGCGGGCAACACCCCGACCCCCGAGTCGCCGCTGGAAGGCCCTCCGGGCAACCTCTACCAGGTGATCGCCGGCACCTCGATGTCGTCGCCGCACGTCGCGGGCGCGGGAGCGCTCGTGTTCGCGCTGCACCCCGACTGGACGCCTGGCCAGGTCAAGTCGGCCCTGGAGACCACCGCGACGACGAAGGTCACCAAGCAGGACCGGACCACCCCGGCCGACCCGTTCGACTACGGCGGTGGCCGCATCGACCTGACCAAGGCGGGCGACCCCGGGCTGACCCTCGACGAGACCGCGGCGAACTACGCCGCCTCGGCCGCCGACCCGATGAACCGGATCGACCTCAACCTGCCGTCGGTCAACGCGCCCGTCATGCCGGGCGTGATCAGTGCCAAGCGCACGCTCGTCAACGCGACAGGCAAGACGCTGACCTACTCCGCGACGGGCACCACCGTCAGCGGGGCGAACATCACCGTGCTGCCGCCGCTGTTCACGGTGAAGCCGGGCAAGAGCCAGAAGATCACCGTGGTGATCACCGCGCCGGACCTGCCCGACGGGCAGTACTTCGGCCAGGTGAACCTCAAGCAGGTCGGCGGCAAGCGGGAGCAGCACCTCCCGGTGGCCTTCTACCGGCAGGAGGGCGCGGTGCCGATCGACCAGACCTGCGCCCCGAGCACGATCGCCAAGAACACGGGCGAGTCCACCTGCACGGTCACGGTCCAGAACAACACCCTGGAGGACACCGACGTCACCGCGCTCAGCACGCTGGACGCGAAGCTCCGGCTCAACGGCGTCACCGGCGCGACCAAGATCGGCAGCCAGATCGTGACGGCCAGGGGCACGCTCGCGGGCAGGCAGCCGGACAAGCCGGCCATCGCGCCCGGTGAGACCCCGGCGGGCTACCTGCCGCTCTCGGCCTTCGGCATCGCCCCCACCCCCATCGGCGACGAGGAGGCGCTGAACTTCAACGTCCCGGCGTTCACGTATGCCGGCCGTACGTACAACAGGATCGGCATCGTCTCCGACGGCTACACGGTCGCGGGCGGCACGAACGGCTCGGCGGACATCCAGTTCGCCCCGCAGACGCTCCCCGACGCCACGCCGCCGAACGGCGTGCTCGCGTCGTACTGGACCGACCTGAACGGCGAGGGCGCCCCCGGCGTCTACGTCGCCAGCCTGACCGACGGGGTGAACAGGTGGCTCGTCGTCGAGTGGCAGGTCTACCTGTACGGCACGAACAGCCTGAAGGTCTTCCAGCAGTGGATCGGACTGGGCGGCGCCGAGGACATCTCGTACGCCTACGACCCGGGCAACCTGCCCGGTGACCCGGGGGCGGGCTACGGGCTGACCGTCGGCGCCGAGAACGCGGACGGCACCGCCGGCAGCCAGATCAGCGGCCCGCCGACGCAGGACTACCGGATCACCAGCACGCCGGGCGCCCCCGGCGGCACGCTCACCTACTCGTTCACGGTCAAGGGCGTGTCCTCGGGCACCGGCACCGTCACGACCGGCACCTCCACTCCCCAGGTGAAGGGCATCACGGTCGAGGTCGACAAGATCACCGTTCAGTAAAATTCCGGGGCCGGCGGGCGTACGTGTCCGCCGGGCCCTCGTCTCCGGGTTCAGTCGGCGATGGCGATCTGGGCGCGTACGGCGGGGCTGAGCCCGGCCAGAAGGCGCTCGGCGCGGCCGTCCGTGGTCGCCCGGAGCAGGGCCGCGGTGACCGGCGGCGGCACGTACTCCAGCACCTGCCGGGCCCGCCGGGTCGTCATCGCCTCGACCAGCCGGACCGCGGCGGGGGTGACGCCGAGCGCGTTGAGGATGTCCGCGGCGACCCGATCGGGGACGTCCGCCAGGATGCTCGCGCCCCGGCTCGCGGGCAGCCGCCGCAGCAGCGCGGCCGCTCCACCGGCGGTCATGTGACCGACCACCGCCCGGCCTGACCGGACGGCAGCAGGGCCAGCACGCCGGCCGCCCGGGACGGATCGCCGGCCATGGCGTCCAACGCCTGCCCGGCGGCACCGGGCGCCATCGCGGCGAGCGCCGCGGCGGCGCTGCGTAAAGAGGCAGTGTGCGGCACCGGTGGCGGCTGGGGTGACCGCGATCGCGGCCTCTCGACCGGCCGCTCGGGCCGCTTCCTCTCGGGCGGCGGCGTGGCGGCGATCGCCGCCAACCGGCGGTCGAGTTCGGCCGCCCCCATCCGGTGGGCGGGGTCCTTCCTGAGCAGCCCGGCGATCACGTCGTACAGCGGCCCGCGGCGGCGTGGCTGCGGAAGGTCGTCGTTGCAGACGGCGTGCACGGTCGCATAGGCGTTGTCCCGGCGGAAGGGCGAGTAGCCCTCCAGCGCGCAGAAGAACGTGACGCCGAGCGACCACAGGTCGGCGGCGGGTCCCACCGCACGCCCCTCGATTCGCTCCGGCGCCATGAACTCCGAGGTGCCGAGCAGGATGCTGTGCGAGGTGAGCCCGCTCTCGCCGACGATCTGGGCGATCCCGAAGTCGACGAGAACCACCTTTCCGTCGCGGCCCACCACGATGTTGGCCGGTTTGACGTCACGGTGCAGGACATGCGCGGCGTGCGCGGCCGTCAGCCCGGCCAGCACGTCGCGTCCCAAGGCGGCGATCTCGCGCTCCGACAGCGTCCGCCGCCCGATCAGGTCGTCCAGGGAGCCGCCTTCCACGTAGACCATGACGATCCACGGCGAGCCGCCCTCCTCGAAGACGTCGTAGATCTCGGCTATCGCGGGATGTCTGATCCGGGCCAGCGAGCGAGCCTCGCGCATGGCCCTCACCCGCTGGACTGCGAGCCCCTCGCCGTACGGCGTCAGCGCGATCTCCTTGAGCGCGACGAGCCGGCCGAGCATCCTGTCCTTCGCAAGCCAGACCGTGCCCATGCCGCCGCGGCCGAGCTGGGACCTCAGTTCGTAGCGGTCCCTGATCACCCGTCCCGGACCCGCCATCGGAGCGTCAGTCGTCATCGGGCAGCAGTTCCACTCCGCCGGGGCGCTCGGCGCCGTTCCTGGGCACCCGCGTGGTCCTGGCGTCCGGCATCCGCCTCAGTTCCTCGTCCTCCAGCGAGTCGTACGCGTCGGTCTCGCCGACGGTCTCCGCGCGGGTGCCGGTGGGTCCCCGGTAGTCCGCGCCGTCCTCGGGGACGGTGACGACCGGTTGCGGACCGGTCTCGCCCGTACGGGACCAGATGCGCCAGACGTCCTGCGATCCGGCCGAGGGCGGCGCGGACGCCCCGGAGCCGGTCATGCCCTGTGCGAAGGTGCCCCGCGCGTCCCGGAACTCGTGCTTCTCGGCCAGCGCGAGGACCTTCTCGTAGTTGCCCGGCCGCTGCATCAGCTTGATGGTGACCGGCAGGCACTCGATGAGGAGGAACAACAGGAACAGCAGCAGGCGGGTGACGCCGAGGCTGCTGTCCTTGCCGGTCACCTCGTTGAGCGCCTGGATGCGGATGAGGAGGCCGTTGGTCGCCATGTTCTCCGCGTCGAAGGACGCCTGGAGGTCCGCCTGCCGCTTGATCCCGGCGTCGAGCTGCGCCTTGGCCTTGGGCAGGGCGTCCTGCGCGCTCGCGAGGCGGGCCTGCTTGGCCTCCTCGCTGTTGGCGCTCAGCTCCCGCTTCCGGTCCTCGATCTGCCGGTTGATCAGGTCGATCCGCCGCTTGTCCTTCTCGTACGCACGCCGGCTGTCCTGGGCCAGGGGGCCGTCGCCCTTCTTCGGGCACGAGGGCCCTCCGTACAGCTGGCACTGCCACTCGCCGTAGTGCTTGTCGGCGAGTTTCTGCTGCCTGGCGCGCTCGGCGGTCAACGCCTTGACGTTCGGGTCCTGCTCGGTGTCGATGGGCACGTCACCACCGGAGGAGATGACTTTTTCCAGGTCGGCCACCTCCTTGCGGAGCTGGCCGACGTCCTTGCCGACGTTGCCCTGCTGCTGCCGCGCGGCGAACGCGTCCGCACGCTGCTGCTTGATCTGGACAATTTGGGCATCGATTTCAGACCGGAAGATCTGGAGCACTAATGGCGTGGAGATGACGAACCCGAGCAGCAGGGCCATGAGAACGCGCGGAACGGCCAGCGGCCAGCGGCGCGGGGCGTCCGCCCGCATCGTGCTGACCAGCCAGCGGTCGAGGCTCAGGATCATCAGGCCCCATACCAGCGCGGCGAGGACGGCCAGGACGATGTTGACGCCCAGGGCGCTGTTCAGCGCGAACGTCATCGACACCACCGCGAGGACGGCCGTCGTGAGCACGGCGCCGCCGATGCCCTCGAACTTCCCGTACTCGGTGGGGCACCGTTCGAGCACCTCCGGCCGCGCTCCGGACAGGGCAATCAGAAACCGCCTCATGTTTCTCCTCGCCTACGCGCACATATTGGAACGTGGCATAACGCTCGAGACTCGGGCTATCGTAGGTCCCCGCCGTAAGATTGCGGGAAACTGAGAATGATTCGACGCAACGACACAACAAGAAGCCTACCGTTATGACAAGTCGTCTTTTCGTGGTTACCGGCTAGCTCGGATAAAGGGGGACGGGGGCCACGAATAGGACAAGCAACGGAGGATCCGTGTCAGAGCCCGACAAGGCTCTGCTTCGCAAGGCCGTCGCCCGAGCCGTTGCGGGGCTCACCGCCACCGGCCGCCTCACGATCGTGGAGGTCGCCGCCGACGGCATGACCGTCTTCCGGATCCACCGGGACGACAACGGCAGGCCGCGCTGCCACTACTGGTCGTCGTCCTGGGGCGACCTGACCTCGGAGCAGGGGTGGGAGCACGAGTCCTCCCGGCAGGCCGTGCTCCGGGCCGCCGACCCGCTCTCCGCCGACGAGGTCGTCCTCGTCTGCTCGTTTCCCGACGGCGCGGAGGCCAACCGGGCGCTCGGCTGGCTGAGCGAGGCGCGGCCCGCCACCGTCTTCCCCTCCAACGGGCCGGTCATCGCGATCGTCGAGGACGTCCTGGCCACCGACCCGCTGTCACGGTCGTACGACCTGGTCGTGTTACGCGCCGACCACGCGAGCGGGCGGCTGCGGCTGGGGAGCAAGCAGCTGTTTCCGATCGGCACCCTCCCCGGGACCCGGGCCGAGGTGGCCGTCCGCTGCGAGCCCGGCGACGAGTACGGCACCGCGTTCGCCGTGGTCACCTGGCAGGGCCGGGAGCCCAGGCTGCTGTCGGTGCACAGCGCCAGGATCACCCCCGGGCGTTACCTGCTGACGGCCGAGCTGGTGCGACCGGGGAAGGTGCGCTTCACCGGCGTGCCCGAGCTGACCCGGGACCCGCGCGGCTGGAGCGACCTCGTGGCGGCGGCGCCGTCACAGCTGCCGCCCCAGGCCGGACCTGCGCACCTGATCTGCGCCGTGGAGGTATGCGGGCCGGACGCGAAGGTGGAGGAGCGCCTGAGCCGCGTGCGTCAGATGGTCAGTCATCTGTCCGCCGAGCTCGCGGGCCTCCTGCGGGTCTCCCTCGTGGCGTACGGCGCGCACTCCTACGACGTCCGTGCCGGAGGAGAGCACCCGGTGGAGATCGCCGAGTGGCAGGTCACGCCCGAGCGCGCGCTGGCCGCCCTGGAGCGGCTGGAGGAGCGCGGCGCGATCACCGAGGGCTACCCCTACTATCCGCACGCCGCCCAGCTGGAGGACATGCTGGACGCGGTGGCCCGGCGGCTCCCGACGTCGGATCAGGTGCGCACGGTACTGCTCACGGTCGGCGACCGCCCGCCGCACCCGGCGCGTACGAACCGGTCGCTGATCCTGCCCTGCCCGCGCCCGCACGACTGGCGGTCACTGGTGGACCGCGTCCAGAGCCGGCCGGACACCATGCTCGCCGCGATCTGCGACCGCCAGGACGCCTCCGCACACCCTGCCTGGCGTCGCCTCGGCGCGAACGCGCTCGCGCATCTGGACGCCCTCGACGTCCGGGGGCTGGCCGCCGACCTAGGGCTGGCCGCGCCCGCCGCCCTCCCCATCCCGTTCCCCCTCCTCGACGAGACGGAGTGAGACCAGACATGCAGTCCGACCCGGCGTCGGGACCACCGGCCCACGACATCGCCATGTGGGGCGCCCCCGGCAGCGGCAAGACCACGCTGCTGGCCGCCCTCAACATCGCGCTGATGCGGCGGAAGGACGACTGGAAGATCATCGGCTCCGACGCCGCCTCGTCCGACTATCTCATCGAGAGGACGAACGCGCTGTCGAGCGGGAAGATCTTCCCGGAGGCGAGCCAGAGCCTGGAGCACTACCGCTGGACCCTGGTCGGGCCGGCCGAGCGGCAGGAGCGCCGGTGGCTGCGCAGAGCCCGGCCCGCCCCGCCGCTAAAGATCGGCATCAGCATGGTCGACGCGCCGGGCGGTCTGTTCAGCGCGGGCCCTGTCCATACGGGGAACGGCTCCCGGGTCGTCGACGACCTGCGCCAACGCCTGATGGACAACCTGGTGAAGAGCCGGGGCCTGGTCTTCCTGTTCGATCCCATCCGGGAGTTCGAGCTCGGCGACGCCTTCGACCACCTGCACCCGCCGCTCACCCGCCTCGCCGAGAAGATGCTCGAGATCGGGGAACTGCGCGACGGGATGCTCCCCCATCACGTCGCGGTCTGCATCACCAAGTTCGACGACCCCCGGGTGCTGGAGACCGCGGAGAAGCTGCACCTGCTCGATTCCTCGCCGGACGACGAGTACGGATTTCCCCGGGTGAGCAGCGAGGACGCCCGCGACCTGTTCCGGGCGCTGTGCGAGGTGTCCGCGAGCGGCAACGCGGACATGGTCGTCAACGCCCTCGACCAGTTCTTCCACCGCACCCGCGTCGAGTTCTTCGTCACCTCGTCGATCGGCTTCTACGTGCGGCCGCACACCAAGACGTTCGACCGGAACGACTACCAGAACCTGCTGCCCGAGGCGGGCAAGGAGCTGCGGATCCGGGGACAGGTCCATCCCATCAACGTCGTCGAGCCCATGCTGTGGCTCGGACGGCGGCTCGCCGGCGGCGGTCCCCGGTGATCGGTTTCGAATGGGCGCTGGAAGGCAAGCGCCCCGGCAGCTACGACGAATACGGCCTGCTGGAGTGGAGCGACGGGCGGCTCGATCGCGAGGTGTTCGACAAGCTCAGACACCGCTACGCCGCGAGCACCGCCGGCGACCTGCCGCAGGTGACGATCGGGACCGCGAGGATCAGCGAGAACGGCGAGATCTCCTACTACCTGGTCCTGGCGATCCGCGAGTGGTCGGGTCACCGCGACTTCGCCAACCGCAAGATCGCCTACACCCGGTGGTTCTACGTGCCGTACGAGCAGCTCGTCGACCAGCCGGTGTCGTACACGGCGCTCTACATCGCCTTCGCCGCGTTGCCGCTGGAACCGCGGCCTCCGCTGACCGTGGCCGTGCCGCCGTACGACCCGGAGGCCATGGCACCCGGCCCGGACACGCTCTCCGCCGCGGCGCTGCTGCTGAACGGCCGGCCCGTGTGCGTGATCGGCGCCGACGCCGTCCCCATGATCGATCGGCTGCGATTCGCCGACACCGTCGCGGCGCTGCTGCCGTACGGGACGCGGACCAGGTTCACCGCCGCCACCTGGACCAGCAGCACCAGCGAGCACAACATCAAGCTGTCGTTCGCGCGGTACGCCCCCGAGGGCGCGCAGACGGTGGTCTGGGGACGCGGGGCCGAGAGCGTCCACGAGCAGACGCCGTCGAAACTCTGCTACCAGTTCTACACACGGTCGGACGTCCCGGCGACGGAGATGATCGCCAGGCTCGCCCGGCAGGCCGAGCCGCTGTCGATCGAGAAGGACCGGCCCAAGGTGCTCCAACTGGTCGAACAGTCCGGTTCCGCGGCACTGGAACCCGAGCCGGAACCCGAGCCCGATCACTCCCCGCCCGCCCCTCCTCCCACCCTGCCCGTGAGCTCCACGGATGCCACCGTGGCGTACCGGAACGGCGTGGGAAACGCCTACACCGAGGGGCTGGCCGACGCGCTCACGTACGCCCCCGACGTCCGCGCCGCGGTCGAGGATCTGGCTCGCTCGGGCACGACGGACCCCACCAAACGGCAACACCTCCAAAGGGCCCTGCTCCAGCGCAACTGCTTCCGCAGTGTGATCGATCCCCGTGGTGACGCGGACCACCTGTACGCACGGCTCGTGGACGCGGCCTTTCCGCCCGAAGAGATGTGGAGGCAGTCCAGCCAGGACGTCGCCGACGCCCTCATCTGCTCGCCGAGCACGCCGGAGACCGTCCGGCGGAAGCTCGCCTCCCTCATGGGCACGCCTGCCGTCGAGCGCCGGCGGACCTGGCGGGTCCTGGACCGGCGGGTGCGCCTGGCGGTGATCCTCACGGGCACGGCCGCGCTCGTCGCGGTGGCCGTCGTGGCCGTCTTCCTGACTCTGGGCGACGCCGGCGAACCCCCTCCGACGGACCTCTCCCCTTCGCCGCCGACCGTGATCGTCCAGGCGCCCGCGGACCAGCGGTACGCCGCCGAGGCCTTCGCCGAGAGGCTCCGCCGCGACGGCTACGCCCCGGCCGTCGAGACGATCGACCCGGCGACCGTCACGCCGCCCGCCGGCGTGCCGGCCGTGACCATCGCGTACGACCTCGACGTCCTCGGGGCGGTCAGCGGCGGTCAGTACTCCGGCAGGGACGTGCGGGGGGACCTGCAGACGTGGGGCCTCAGTGAGCTGGCGGACCTTGGGGTGACGAGTCCCGACGTCCTGCTCGTCAGGGACGACATCAAACCGGAAAGGTTCCTAGACCACCCCGGCGAGGGCGGCGACATCCTCATCCGCAACACGATCGGCGGGGAGCAGCTACGCGCGCTGACCGATCGCGGCCTCCGGCTGACCACCGTGCCGGCCCAGGAGATCTCGCGTCGGCTGGCCGGGAAATCCGCCCGCGCCGCGATCGTGCCTGAGAGTATGAGCGCCTTCGAGGGCTACCAGCGCCCCGCTCCGCGGGACCTGCCGCTTCCGCAGCGCAGGCTGGTCGTGCTCGTCAACCGCGCGGTGGACGAACCGATGCGGCAGGACCTGCTCCAGGTCACCGGCGCCGCGGATTTCGGGCACGCGCCCCAGGGCGACCCCAAGCAGGCCGCGATGGCCCTCGTCGATCAGATCGCCCCGGTGACGGAACCGACATCCGTGGAAGAGCCGGAAGGAACCACTTCCTTCCCGTACGCCCTCTTCTTCGTGGTGGTCGCCCTCGCCTTCGTGGCGGTGGTGTTGTTGATGTGGCGGCCCGCCCGGCTCGGCGGAACGCTCAGCCGGCACCGCCGGTGACCGTCTCGGTGGCACAGCAGGCGGAGCCGGCCTCCTTGGGGAGGATGTCGACGCTGAGGGCGCCGGCCGTGGGACTGTCGGCCTTGACCACGTACACCTCCCAGGGCTCGCCGCCGGGGCCGTGCACCCACACCTTGTCCTGGAGTGCGTAGCAGCAGGTGGTGTCGTTCTCCTCGAAGGTCGCCAGACCGGCCTCCTTCAGGCGTTCGGTCGCCGCCGTGACCTGGGCGTCGTCCTCGACCTCGACACCGAGGTGGTCCATCCGGGTCGGTTCCCCCGGCTCGCCCTCCAGGAGGACCAGCTTGAGCGGCGGCTCCGCGATGGCGAAGTTGGCGTACCCCGGCCTGCGCTTGGCGGGCTCGACACCGAACAGCTTGGAGTAGAACGCGATCGAGCCTTCCAGGTCGGCGACACGCAGAGCGAGTTGAACACGGGACATGTGCTTCCCCTTGGTTAGATGACCTTCTAATCAGGATGCCCGCAGTTTGCGAGCTTGCATAGATGGATGTCAAATTAGAGTCGTGTCGAAGCAAGAGCTGCCGATCGTCGATGTCTGTTGCGCCCCGCTGGCCTGCGAACCGCTGTCCGAGAGCGAGGCCGCCGAACTCGCTCCGCTGTTCAAGGCGATCGCCGACCCCGTACGGCTGCGCCTGCTGTCGCTGATCGCCTGCCACGAGGGCGGTGAGGCGTGCGTGTGCGACCTGACGGCCGCCTTCGACCTCACCCCGCCGACGATCAGCCATCACCTGAAGGTGCTCAGGCAGGCCGGGCTCATCGAGTCCGAGCGCCGGGGCACCTGGGTCTACTACTGGATCAACCCCGCCGTACTGGCCCGCATGTCGACTCTGCTCACGCCCGCATCGACGGCCTTCGCCGAAACAGCGTGACGCTGATTGGAGGAGCACGTGTCCGAGCATGTCGACAAGGTGGGAGCAATCCTCATCCGCCCGATGCGAGAGACCGACGCCGCGCAGGTCCTCGCGATCTACCAGGCCGGTCTCGACGGCGGAAACGCCAGTTTCGAGACCACGGCACCGACCTGGCAGGCGTTCGACGCCGCGAAGCTGCCGCTCCACCGGCACGTCGCCGTCGACGCCGCAAGCGGGCAGGTCATCGGCTGGATCGCGGTCAGCGCCGTCTCCTCGCGCTGCGTCTACGCCGGAGTGGTCGAGCACTCCGTGTACGTCCACCCCGACCACGGTGGCCGCGGAGCGGGGCTGGCGCTGTTGAATGCCCTGATCCAGTCCACCGAGGCCGAAGGCATCTGGACCATCCAGTCGGGCGTCTTCCCCGAGAACACCGCCAGCCTGCGCCTGCACGAGAAGGCCGGCTTCCGCGTCGTCGGCACCCGCCACCACGTCGGCCGCCACCACGACCGCTGGCGCGACGTCGTCCTCCTCGAACGCCGCAGCACCGTCACGGGCCTCTGACCGCCGACCGTTTCCAGCCGACCGTGAGGAGCACCGTGCCCGGCACGATGAACGACGACGAGGTGGCGAAGTGGCTCAAGGCGCGAGCGATACCGCTGAACGGCCTGAAACCGGGCGCCGGAACCGCCGACCTGGCGTCGTTCCGCGTCGCACTGGACGGCGTGCGGGTGGTGGGGCTCGGCGAGGCCACGCACGGCACCCGGGAGTTCTTCCTGATCAGGCACCGGTTGCTGGAGTTCCTGGTCGAGGAACTGGGCTTCACGACGCTCGCGGTGGAGGCCAGCGCCTCGGCGTCCCGAGCCGTGGACGATTACGTGCAGGGCGGCTCCGGCGATCCGGGCGAGGCGCTCGCCGGGCTGGGCTTCTGGACGTTGCACACGGTGGAGATGCTGGCGGTCGTCGAGTGGCTGCGCGACCACAACCGCACCGCATCGCGGAAGGTACGGTTCGTGGGCATCGACCCGCAGCATCCGGCGGCATCGCTGGACGCCCTGCGCGCCTACCTCGGCGATGACGCGCCGGGCCTGCTCGACCCCCTCGCTTCCCTCGCCGCAAAGCGCCTGGGCGTCGGCCCCCCGCTCGACCGGCGGATCGAAGCCGACGCCCGCCGCGTGGAGGACTTCCTGGCCGGCGTCTCCGTTCCGGATGAGGCGCCGGCGCATGCACGGATCGTGTGCCAGAGCGCCGACCTCGCGAGCCGGCCGCTGCGGCACCCGGACCCCGCACAGACCGTGAGCGTCGCCCGTGACCGCTATCTCGCCGACAACGTGGACCTGCTCCTGGCCGACCCGGATGCCAAGGTCGCCCTCTGGGCGCACAACGGCCACGTCATGGCGGGCAGCCACAGCGGCGGGTCGGTGCCCACGATGGGGCTGCACCTCAGGCAGCGGTATGGCGAGGCGTACTACGCACTCGGCGTGCTCTTCGGAGCGGGCCGGTTCCGGGCCCGCCGGCCACGCTTCGGAAAGGTGGACCCGGCCACGCCCCCGGTCGCCTTCCGCGTCCCGTTCGTCCGGAGACCGACGATCGTGGAGGCCCGCCTGGCCACCGCTCATCCGGGTGATCATGTGATCGACCTGCGGAGCGGACCACGGCCTGAGGCCGTGGCGCGGTGGCTCGGCGAGCCCCTCCACATGCGTGGCTATGGGGCGGTGGCGAGGCGGTTCACCTACAAACTCAGCTACATGCCCACGGTGCTCGCCGAGCACTTCGACGGCATCGCCTTCGTGCCCGAGACCACCGCCTCCACCCCTCTGTAGACGCTCAACGGTCGAGAGCGAGGGTGGCGAGGTGGCGGGCGATGCCGGCGGTGTCGGTGTCCTGCACGTTGCTGAGCACGACGACCTGGATGTCGTCGTCGGGCAGGTACATGTTGCTCGCCGTGTAGCCCATGAAAAGGCCCGGGTGATACCGGAGCCGGTGCCCCTGGAGCCGGTCGACGAGCCAGCCGAAGGCGTACGCGCTCGACGGCAGGTTGAGGCAGCCGGTGGAGGGGCACGGCGCCTGTGGCGTGAACGCCTGCTTGACGGTGGCGGGTGGCGCGACCGTGTACGAGCCGAACGCCCGGTCCCAGCGGGCGATGTCGTCGACGGTGGAGTAGAGGCCGGTCGCGGAGAACAGCTCGGAGCCGTTGAGGAGCGGGGCCGGTGACCCGAGCGTGAAGTAGCCCTTCGCGAACCCGTTGGGCGGATATCTCCTGCTGTAACCGGTGTGCTCGAGGTGCAGCGGGCCGGTGATCTCGTCGCGCAGCACGGTCCCGTACGGCTTGTGCGTCACCGCCTGGATGATCGCACCGGCCAGGACGTAGCCGGAGTTGGTGTACTTCCAGCTGGTGCCGGGCGTGAAGTCCAGTGGCAGGTTCACGAACTGCTGGATCAGTTTCCGGGGCGTGGTCGGTTTCGTGACATTGGCAAGGTAGCTGGGCAGCTTCTCGATGTTGGGGATGCCGGAGGTGTGCGTGAGGGTCTCGCGGATCGTGATGGGCCGCCACGCTGCCGGGCAGGCCTTGATGTAAGCCGGGACGAGATACGGGCAGATCGGGTCGTCCAACTTGAGCAGCCCGCGATCGCGCAGTTTCAGCACGAGCATCGAGGTGAACTGCTTGGTGATCGACATGACTTGGTAGACCGTGTCCGGCCGGTTGGGAATGTGCTTCTCCTCGTCCGCCTCGCCGGCGGCGAAACGCGCCAGCACCCGCCCACGCCGTACGACCAGCGCCGAGCCGGTGAACTGCTTCTTCGCGGCCAGATCCCGCAGGTACGCCAGCATCTCCGCACTGGTGGAATCGTCCTGCGGCGTCGATGACGTGCCCGGCGGGTCCGATTTCTGCGTGGAATCGCTCGTGTCGCCGGCGGCCAGTGAGTCCGATTTCTGCGCGGGCCGGTTCGTGATGTCCGACAGGCTGTTCCGATCGGTGAAGGAGTTCGCGGTCGCGTCCGTTTTCTGCCAGTTGTACGGCAGAGCCCGCGAATCCGTCTCGCCCTTCTGCATCGGCGTGAGGGCGAGCGTGACGTCGCGGAGCAGATTCTGCCGTTGGCGCTGCCGCTCGCGCTCCGACTGCCGCTGCTTGTCGCGTTGCCTGGAGTGATGGCGCCCATGCGCTCCGGAATGATCGCGCGCGGACGGGTTATCGACGTCGAGGCCGGTGACGACGGCACCTTCGGCGGGTGCGGCGGAGGCGGAATTGCCCAAGGGTACGGCCCCACCGGACAGCGCGGTGCCCAGCATAAGGAACCCGACAACATTAGGACACTTGGGCATTTTCTCCCCCACGAAACGTACCACTGTCCCGAATTCAGACATTTCCCGAATTGATGGAACTCGAGAATGCCCGGCGGACCATTCTTTCGGAGGGCTGTTTTCCGTTCACCGGCACCACAAACCGCCGATCGACGCGGTTGGCGGTGCCGAGGGAAAACCTCAATGTGCCGGTTACGAATCGCGCTGTGGCCGCCAGCCGTGGATCAGCAGGTCGAACAGCGTCTCCACAGCCGCGCGCGGATCATGCCGGCCTTGGGCCAGAGTCGGGATTTCCAGGACGAAGCGCGCGAGAGCCGAACATTCGAGATCACCCGCCTCCCGCCCCAGTTCCTCCGCGATCACGGCGCCGAGAGCGGCCGCATGCCGCATCCACATGCGCTCGGCGTACTCGCGCAGCGCCGGCGTCCGGTCCACCAGCGCGTGGAACTCGCGGCGACGAGGATCCGACCAGATCCGCACCCAGGACTCCAGCGCGTGGGCGCGGAGCGCCTCGATCACGCCCTGGTCCTCGGACCGTTCGCGCACGGCGGCGGTCAGCGCCGCCTCGACTTCCTCCTCACGGTCGAAGACCAGCGCCTCCTTGCTCGGGAAGTGCGCGAAGAGGGTCGTCGTCGACACATCGGCTCTTTCGGCGACGTCGCGGACGCTCACTTGCTCGAAACCGTGCTCCAGGAAGAGCTCCAGGGCGGCGTCGGCGATGGCCTGCCTCGTCGCGGCCTTCTTGCGCTCGCGACGGCCAACGGTCGGAGAGTCGGGCATGGCGTCACTGTACTCCACAGCTGAACTCAGACAGAAACTGTAACGGTTGCACTTTTGTACTCATTTCTGCTTTGGTGGTCTCCACAGGGGTTGCCGTCCCACGGGGGCGCGGCACCGGTCGTCGCCGCGCCGAGGCGCCACCGGGAACCCCTCCGACGAAGGGAATCCACCGTGAACTCTCCGACACCCGCGAACGCGCGGATCAGCATCATCGGCGCCGGCCCGGGAGGCCTCACCTGCGCACGCATCCTGCAGCGGCACGGCATTCCGGTGACGGTGTACGACCGGGATCCGGATGCGGACTCCCGCAACCAGGGAGGCTCGCTCGACCTGCACGAGGAAGACGGCCAGCTCGCACTCCGTGAAGCCGGCCTGCTGGAGGAGTTCTTCGCGCTCGCCAGGTTCGAGGGGCAGGAAATGCGCAGCATGGATTCAGCGGGACGCGTCCTCGCCCACCATCTGCCGGCCGCGGGCGAAACGGTCAGCCCCGAGATCGACCGCGGACAGCTTCGCGATCTCCTGCTGCGCTCACTCGCCCCGGGGACGGTCCAGTGGGGACGCACCCTCGAATCAGTGAGCGGGCCGGCCGACGGGCCGCGAACGTTGACGTTCACCGACGGGACGGCCGTCGAGGCGGATCTCGTGATCGGTGCGGACGGCGCATTCTCCCGCGTCCGCACCGCCGTGTCGCCCGCGACACCGGGTTACGTCGGGGTCAGCTTCCTGGAGGCATGGTTCGACGACATGGACAACGCGCACCCCGAGCTTTCCGAACTGGTCGGGCGGGGCAGCGCCCACGTCGCCGACGGGGAGCGCGGCCTCTTCGCACAGCGGAACAGCGGCGGCCACATGCGGGTCTACATCATGCAGCGCGTTCCCCTGGACTGGATCGCGGCGAACGGGCTTCGCCCCGAGGACACCGAGGGCATCCGCGCGCATCTCCTCCGCGAGTACGCGGCCTGGTCGCCACGACTGCTCCGGCTGATCACCGACAACGACGGCTCCTACGTCGATCGTCCGCTCTTCGCCCTGCCGGTTCCGCACACATGGGAGCACTCGCCCAGCGTGACGCTCCTCGGAGATGCCGCACACCTCATGCCGCCGTTGGGCGTCGGCGTCAACCTGGCCATGCTCGACGCCGCCGAACTCGCGCTCGCGCTCGTCAACTCCTCCACCATCGACGACGCCGTACACAGCTACGAGAAATCGATGCTCCCGCGCTCGGCCGAAATGGCCCAGATGCTCGAACACGGCGCCGAGTTCCTGCTGGCCGTGCCCGACCCCGACGAGACCGAGCCGCCGGGTCACGCGCAGTCCTGACGCGAGGCGCGGAGCCCACGCGGGGCGAGCCGGAGTGGTTCTTCCGCGTGGGTGCGTTCCCTTCAACGACCCGTTGCGACATGCTTGACGAGGGCATGTGGGTCACCTGCGATGCCTCAAGAGGCTGCACGGGCTGTGTTAGCATCACGCCCATGTTCCACCCTCGTGCCTAAAGAGCGGCCCACGCGTCGCCCGTTCGTCATGGGCTTGACGCGGAAGAGGTCCCCTTAGGTCCGCAGCGCTCACCGCCGTGCACCGGCCTGGCGCTGCCTTTTCGAGGTCTCCCCATGTCGTCTCGATCCGCGGCGTCCTACTACGCCGTCCTTCGCACCCCTCTCGCCGGCCGCACCTTCATCGCAGCGCTGGTCGGACGCCTGTCCTACGGAACCGTCTTTCTCTCGCTGGTCCTGGCCTTCACTCAGGCCACCGGCTCCTACACCATGGCCGGCGGCGCCATCGCCGTGTTCGGGCTCGTCAGTTCGTTGCTGTCGCCGATACGGGCCCACCTGATCGACAGGCACGGGATCCGCCGCGCCCTTCCTCCGATGGCGGTCGCGTACGCCCTGCTTCTTCTCCTGGTCGCAGCCCTCACCTGGCGGCCGGGGGCGTCCGGTGCCCTGTCGTGGCTGCTCGCCGGCATCACCGGCGCGTTCACCCCGCCACTCGGCCCCATCATGCGCAGCCTGTGGAGTGACCTGCTCCCCTACGGCCCGCTCCTGCAACGCGCCTACTCCCTCGACACCGTCGCCGAGGAACTCCTCTACGTGACCGGCCCCCTGATCGCGGGCTTGCTGACGGGACTGGCCCATCCCTCCCTGGGGGTCGCGGTGAGCGCCGGACTGGTGGCCGTCGGCTCGCTGGCACTGGCGTTTTCGCCCGCCGTACGTTCGGCCGCTCGCGAAACCTCCCGGGCCACCGGGGCCGTCTCTCGGCCGTCGTCGGAGAAACGCACCAACGGCTGGCGGAGTCTGCTCGCGGCCAACGCGGGCCTACGCCAGCCCATCCTGGTCACCGGCGGCGTAGGCACGGCGCTGGGCGCGCTGAACCTTCTCGTTGTGGCTTTCGCCGAGCAACACGCGCAGCTCGCCGCGGTCGCCTGGGTCGAGGCCGCGCTGGCCGCCGGAAGCGCTGTCGGCGGCCTGGCCTATGGTGCGGTCTCCTGGCGACTGAGCCCGGAACGTCGGCTGCCCCTGTTGGCGACGGCGTTGGCCGTGTCGCTGGCCGCCGCGGGGTTCGTATCGAACATGGTCGCGCTGTCCCTGCTGGTCGGGGTCGCAGGGCTGTTCGTCGCTCCGGTCCTCACCACGGCCTACATGCTGGCGGACAAGGCCGCGGCTCCCGGCTCGAAGACACTGGCAGGTGCCTGGGTCAATACGGCGTTCAATACCGGAAACGCCGTGGGCTCGGCTTCCATGGGCCTGCTCCTGGGACGATTCACCCTGACCGCGGCCTTCGCGGCCGGCGCACTACCGTCCCTCCTCGCCGCGCTCGTGGGAATGAGGAGGGCTCGCCGTCCCATCGACTCAAACCTGGCCGGAGTCGTAGGAGCCGAACCCGATACTCGGCGGAGGTGTTGACCGTCTGGTGCGGCGCCCCGGTTGCTGCTCGTAATCTTCGGCTACGGGAGCGACGATGTCGCCGACTTATGGAGGGGATTGGCGTGCCTGACGGATGGCAGTGGGACCGCACGCTATTTCAGGGGTGCGCGGCCTACTACGAACGCGGCCGGCTGCCGTACGCTCCGGGATTCCCCGAAACGCTGGCTGCGACGCTCGGTCTGGACGGCCGGGGCCGGCTTCTCGACGTCGGCTGCGGGCCGGGCACCGTGATTCTCACCCTGGCGCGGTTCTTCAGCGAGGCGGTCGGCATCGACCCGGATGAGGACATGCTGGCCGAGGCCGAGCGACAGGCCAAGCGTCGTGGCGTGACCAACGCGCGCTGGGTGGCTGCCCGCGCCGAGGACCTGCCGGCCGGTCTGGGCACGTTCCGGGTCGTGGTGTTCGCCCAGTCCTTCCACTGGACCGATCGGGATCGCGTCGCTGCGACCGTGCTGGAGATGCTGGAGCCGGGAGGCGCGTTCGTCCACATGAGCGACCTCGAGAGTCCACCCGCCGAACCGGCGCCACTGCCGCTGCCGGCTCCCCCGTACGCGGAGATCAGCGACCTGGTACGCCGGTATCTGGGGCCGGTACGCCGCGCGGGACAGGGGACGCTCGTCAACGGCACTCCGGATCGTGAGGACCTCGTCCTGGCACGGGCGGGGTTCGAGAACTTCGAACGACATGTGGTGGCGGCCGGAGCGGTGGCCGATCGCACCGCAGACGACATCGTGGCGTGGGTGTTCTCCCGATCCAACTCCGCCCCTCACCTCTTCGGCGACAGGCTGGAGGACTTCGAGCGGGACCTGCGCGCGGTGCTGCGGCAAGCGCCGCCCGACAATCGCTTCGCGGAGCATCTTCCGGCAACCGAGATCATGATTTGGCGCAAGCCGCATGGCGAGCGGTGACGGCGACGCCGCAACGGCCCGTCGCCGACATGATCATCGGCAGATGATCAACGCGACCTGTCGGGTGAAACAGACCGGGGCGCCGTGGCGGGATTTGCCCGAGCGGTACGGGCTGTGGAAGACACCCACGGACCGGTAGGGTCGTCCGCGTGGATCTTGACGATACCGCCGCCCGGCTCGGGGTACCCGTCGAGGACGTCGACCGCGTGCACCGGCTCGCCGGCGACCGGCCGTCGGCTCCGCTGCCTGCCAAGGCCGACGCGCCCGCGATCCTCGACCGGCTCGCGGTGCGGCCGGACGACGCTGCCGAGATCATGGCGGGCTGGCCCGACCCCGACTCTCCACTGTGGACTCCGGAGCTGCGCTGGCTGCTCGACCGCTCGATCGCCCTGGTCCGTGCCGATCTCGGGGGCCATGACTGGCTGTCGCCCGGTCCGGAGCTGCCGCGCGAACGGGGCCCCGCCTGGCGGCATCTCTACGTGTATGCGTACCTGGCCTTGATCGACGTCGTCAGGGGATACCACCGCGACCACGGCATCGCCGACGCCGTGTCGTGGGTGACCCTCGCGGACCTGGGCCGCAACCTCGCGATCGACCGGCGGATGCACCGCGAGGGCTGGCCGGTCATGCAGAGCTGGCTGACGCTGCACGCGCGCGGCGGCGTCTACGAGCTGGGCCGGCTGCAGTACCAGCGCGGTGACACCGCCATCGGCCTGCACATCCCCGAGTCGGGGCCGATGACCCCGGAGGCGGTCACGGCGTCGCTCGACGAGGCCCGCGCGTTCTTCCCACGCCACTTTCCCGACGAGCGCTACACGGCGTTCTCCTGCGGCTCGTGGCTGCTCGACCCGCAACTGCTGGAGTATCTGCCCGGGGACTCCAACATCGTCCGGTTCCAGCGAAGGTTCGAGCTGGAGCCCTATGAGGAGCCGGAAGGGATAGACGCCGACGTCGAGGTGCTTCGGTTCGTGTTCCGCACCCTGACCACGCCACTCGACCAGCTGCCGCGCCGCACCGTGCTCCAGCGCGCGATCGTCGACCACCTGAAGGCCGGCCGCCACTGGCACTGGCGCCGCGGCCGCTTCCCGATCTAGCCACAGCCTTAGGTCCGTCTCACGAATACCTGCCGCATCCTGCTGGGGCGGCGTGTCGGGCCTGGCTGATCGCCTTCCGCCCGCCGCTGAGCGGCACTCTGCCCGAATTACGCTCTTGAAGATCAAGGGCGGCGCTTCGCGCGCCGCCGTATCCAAAGCACTCACTGCCCACAGCGCCGCACCGCCCAGGTGACGGCCTACTGACCGCCGTTCCTCTTCCGGTCGTGCCGCAGCGCGAGCCGCACCGCGAAATAGACGACCGCAAACAGTACGGCCACCTCAAACACGAGTAGGAACAGCTCTGCCAGCCCGAGCCCGAACATTGACCACCCCTCAAGAAAGGGACTGAGCGCAGTATGCGCCAACGCCGCGCCACAGTCGAGCAAATGCCTCCAGAGGGGACCTCGGTTGCGGGGTGATCAGGCTGGCCAGGCGTGCGCGTCCGCGCAGGAGAACCTATTGATCGCGTGCCCCAGGCGTGCCCTGCGCCAGGGGCGATCATGGGGGAACCAGGGATACTCGCGGATCATGAAACGAAGAAGCCCCCGACCGGCATCTCTGCTGATCAGGGGCCACTTTCCTGCTGGTGGCAGGTCCAGGGTTCGAACCTGGGTAGGCTGAGCCGACGGTTTACAGCGCGTGACCATTCCCGGTTCCCCGATGCTCTTGACCTGCGCCGGAGTAGGGTCTCTCGGCCCTGATCGTCAAGATCATTGCACGCATATTGCACGACTCGGAAACGATCAGTTCCAGCACGTAGACTCGGTGCTATGACGGCTGCTGCCCCTGAAGAGTACGAGGACATGCATCGGCTGGTCGACCAGCTCACCGGAGATCAGCTCCGGGAGATCCGCGCGCACACGCTGCGACTGGTTCACTCCTCCGAGCACGCCGAGAGCGACTCCTGGCCGCCCGCCTTCTTCGGCTCCGTCCGTGCCGGCCGCTCGGATGTGGCCGCCCGTACGGAGGAGATCCTTGCCGAGGGCTTCGGACACGGCGAGTGATCGTCGTCGACACGGGCCCGCTCGTGGCCGCCACGATTTCCGACGATGCCGATCATGAGCGCTGTGTCGGCGAGTTCAAGCGCCTCCACGATGCGCGCCGAGAGCTCCTCATCCCCAGCTTCGTCGCGGCCGAAGTGTGCTACATGATCTCCAGGTTCGGCGGTGCCGCACCGGAGGCCGCGTTTCTCCACGCTCTCGAGTCGGACGTGTTCACGCTCGTCGAGCTGACCAAGCCTGACCTCTCCAGAGTCGCCGCGTTAGTCGAACGCTACGCGGACTTTCCCCTCGGCGCCGTAGACGCCTCGGTCGTCGCGGTGGCCGAGCGCCTGAAGGTCACTGAGGTGTTCACACTCGACGTACGCCACTTCGCCGCGGTCCGCCCCGTGCACGTGCCCGCCTTCACCCTGCTTCCCCGGTAAGGCTTCCGTCCCTGCGATGCGCGATCAAGCCCCGGGGGCTCGTGCGGCCTCGCACGCTCCCCCCGTCCGCGCATCCCGTATGCCGTCGACCCGCTGCGGAGCAGCAGGCTGGCGACGGAGGCGCAAGCCCGTCTTCGCGTGTACGTCAGCCGGTCGCCGTTCCTCGGCAATTGGACGCCAAGAGGCACAGACGGGCTTGAGCCGTAGGAGACTTCCGGCGCTGGTGAAGGAGCGTCCCGGCCGGCCCGACACCGAGATGCTTCGAACGGCGCTGCGGAAGTACGCACTCCTGCCAGAGGGCAAGCGGCCTGACGCTCCCCCGCCATAGCTCGGGCCATTCGCTGGTTGGAAGGTGCCTCGCTCGGCCTGACCGACCTCCGTGAGACGAAAACGGTACGCCTGGCGCTCGACGCGCTCGCGCTTCGCCTCGACGGCAAGGCGGCCAGTGCCAACACGGTCAGGCGTAAGCGGGCCGTCCTGCACGCGGTCTTGGAATACGCGGTGGAGCTGGAAGAGCTTTCGGCAAATCCTCTGCACCGGATCAAGTGGAAGCCTCCCAAGACGACGGAGACGGTAGACCCTCGCGTCGTGGTCAATCCACCGGCAGGATCAGGAGCTGCTGACCGCGGTGACCTATGTCGGCAAGCGGGGACGTGGCCGGCGGCTCATGGCTCTGTTCGCCTGCATGTACTACGCCGCACTTCGGCCGGGTGAGGCCGTCGCTCTCCGACAGCAGGACTGCTATCTTCCGGCAACCGGCTGGGGCCGCCTCCTCGTCGACGTGTCGCGCCCTGAGGTCAACACCCAGTGGACCGACAGCGGCGACGCTCACGAGGAACGCGGGCTCAAGCACCGGGGCCGGGACGACGTTAGGCCGGTGCCCATCCCTCCGGCCCTGGTGGAGATCCTTCGGCAACACATAGAAGAGTTTGGGGTCGGCGCGGATGGCCGGGTCTTTAGGAGCGAGCGCGGTGGGGTCGTCGCCTCGACGGCCTACGCGGAGGTGTGGCAGGAAGCCCGGAAGCTCGCCCTCACCCCCACCCAAGTCACCTCTCCCCTGGCTCGTCGGCCCTATGACCTCCGGCACGCAGCCGTCTCCCTCTGGCTCAATGCGGGCGTCCCGGCTCCCGACGTAGCCGAGCGGGCCGGGCACAGCGTTGACGTCCTCCTGCGGGTCTACGCGAAGTGCCTTGACGGCCAACAGGAGATCGCCAATCGGAGGATTGATGACGCCCTGGCGGCGTGACTCGCGAGCCGTACAGACTGGGTCCCGGAAGCCATCCGGGACCCTTCCGCGCTCTTGGCCCAGGATCCCGGATGCACGGACCGGAGCGCTGGACGATTTCCGGGATCATGATGGGCGTGTAAGCCGTTACGCTCCACTTGTGACAGGACCGGTACTGGGAGTCGAGCTGCCGGGACCGCTCTCAGATGAGCGGCTAGAGCGTTTGCGTCGGATGCTCTCCCACATATCAGACCGGTTCGTGGAGGAGCGTCCCGGGCACTTTGATCTCAGCGTGGTCGCGGAGTCTTTGGGTGTCGTTGATTTTGATCAGGAACGTTCTCGGCCTTTCCTGGTTATCAGCGCCGGACCGGGAGTCGGTGACGAGGAGACGTTCGAGGCCGAGCATGCCGATCTACCGAATCTCGAACCGGTGATTGGGTTCACTCCAACTCACGATGTAAGCATCATCGCGATGTGCAACGGCCGCGTGGACCATATGGTCACCGCCCTGCTAACCGCCGAGGTGATGGCCCTCGTGGGTGGTGTCATCTCAATCGAGATCCATCATTGGCAGGCGCCCACTATCCGGGACCTGCCTGGCTTGATTGCGATCACGCCCGGACCCGTGTGCACTGCGTACGGGACCAGTGAACTGGTGCGGGCGTGGGTGGCTCACCCCAACTTCCAGCTCGTCAAGTAGACCCGATGACCATCCCCGTTGCTCAACCACCGAACTGGAGGCCCTGACACAGCGTCTGGGCCAGAAGCCATGCCCGAAAGCCATCGTGACCAGGGAAAACACGGTGAAGATCATTGCGCGTACATTGCGCGACCCCCGACAGACGGGGCTCAGAGTGGCCTACGGCTGCACAGGCCCGGAAAGCAGAAGAGGCCCCGGAGGGCCTCTGAGCTGCTGTTCTACTGGTGGCAGGTCCAGGGTTCGAACCTGGGTAGCATGACGCGACGGTTTTACAGACCGCTCCCTTTGGCCACTCGGGCAACCTGCCTTGTCTTCCGCTCGCTGCGGCGACAGGTAGAAGAATAGCGGACTTCCCGGGTGCACGTGACATGGGTTCCGGCTCGGCCCCCTCACCCACAGCAGGGTCCCGGAAATACGGGAGCGGGCATGACGGCCCACCGGCCATAGTGGGACGGTGATCAGACAGGCGGAGCGGGCGGATCTCGCGGCCCTGGCGGAGATCGAGAGGGCGGCGGACGGGATGTTCGTGCCGCTGGGCATCGTCTTCCCGCCGGGCACCACGGTCATCGAGGAGTGCGACGATCCCAGGCGTGTCATCGTGGCAGGCCGGCCGCCCATGGGGTTCGCCCTGCTCGGAGTGGTCGACGGGCTCACCCACCTCGAACAGATCGCCGTACACCCTGATCACGGCAACCAGGGGATCGGGACCCGGCTCCTCGATGCCGTATCCAGTGCGGCCGCAGAGGCCAGTACTGCGGCGGTGACGCTGACGACGTTCCGGGACGTGCCATGGAACGCCCCCTGGTACGCCCGGCGCGGCTTCCGCGTCGTACCACCCCACGAGTGGGGGCCGGAGCTCACCGCGCTGGTCGAGCACGAGCGGGCCCTCGGCATAGAGGTAGCGCCCCGCGTCGTGATGAGGAAAGACCTCTGATCACATCGGCGCCCACTAATCTCGAAGGGTAACGGAGAGAGGACACGGACACCGATGGCCGACAGCAGTTTCGACGTGGTGAGCAAGATCGACCGGCAGGAGGTCGACAACGCCCTGAACCAGACGGTCAAGGAGGTCGGGCACCGCTTCGACTTCAAGGGTACGGGCGCGAGCATCTCCTGGTCGGGGCAGAAGGACATCGAGATCAAGGCGAACAGCGAGGAGCGGGCCAACGCGGTTCTCGACGTCTTCAAGGAGAAGATCGTCAAGCGCAACCTGTCCCTCAAGATCCTGGACGCGGGCGAGCCGAAGCTGTCCGGCAAGGAGTACCGCCTGGTGGTGTCCCTCAAGGAGGGCATCGACCAGGAGAACGCCAAGAAGATCTCCAAGCTCATCCGGGACGAGGGCCCGAAGGGCGTGAAGGCGCAGATCCAGGGCGACGAGCTCCGGGTCAGCTCCAAGAAGAAGGACGACCTCCAGGAGGTGATCTCCCTGCTCAAGGGCAAGGACCTCGACATCGCCCTTCAGTTCGTCAACTATCGGTGACTCGCGTCACATCCGCACTACCAGCACAAGGCCCTGACCTGCGGGTTCAGGGCCTTCGTCATTTCCGGCAGGCCCCCGGACCATGACCATTTGGTTGCCCGAAGCAACGATCAGGATATGATTGCTTAGGGTAACTAAGTTTGATCACACGGGGAAGGACTTCGATGGCGAATGCGATGACGCGGGAGACGCCGCCAGGCACGGCGGCACCCGCGATGACGCACCGGGAGATCCTGGAGGCGCTCTCGGGCCTGATGCTGGGGATGTTCGTCGCGATCCTGTCGTCGACCGTCGTGTCGAACGCGCTCCCCACGATCACGGCGGAACTGCACGCGGACGAGACGACCTACACCTGGGTGATCACCGCGACCCTGCTCGCGGCGACGGTCTCGACGCCGATCTGGGGCAAGCTGTCCGACCTGTTCAGCAAGAAGCTGCTGATCCAGCTCGGGCTGATCGTGTACGTGATCGGCTCCGCCATCGCCGGCCTGTCGCAGAACCCGTCGATGCTGATCACGGCGCGGGTCGTCCAGGGCCTCGGCGTCGGCGGCCTCACCGCGCTGTCCCAGGTGATCATGGCGGCGATGATCTCTCCGCGAGAGCGGGGGCGCTACTCGGGCTACCTGGGCGCGGTGTTCGCCGTCGCCACGATCGGCGGCCCGCTCATCGGCGGGCTGATCGTCGACACCTCGTGGCTGGGCTGGCGCTGGTGCTTCTACGTCGGCGTGCCGTTCGCGATCCTCTCGCTGATCGTGCTGCAGAAGACCCTCCACCTGCCGGTGGTCAAGCGCGACGTGCGCATCGACTGGGGCGGCGCGGTCCTCATCGCCGCCTCGGTCTCCCTGCTGCTGATCTGGGTGTCGTTCGCGGGCAACAAGTACGACTGGTTGTCGTGGCAGACCGGCGCGATGGTCGGCGGGGCCGTCGTGCTCGCGGCGCTGTTCCTCCTGGTGGAGTCGAAGGCCAGCGAGCCCATCGTCCCGCTGCGCCTGTTCAGGATGCGGACGGTCAGCCTCGCGGTGGTCGCCAGCGTGCTGGTCGGCGTGGGCATGTTCGGCGCGACGACCTTCCTGAGCCAGTACTTCCAGCTCGCCCGCGGCGAGACGCCCACGGTGGCCGGCCTCATGACGCTTCCGATGATCCTGGGCCTGGCCATCTCCTCCACGGTCTCCGGGCAGATCATCACCCGCACCGGCCACTGGAAGGTCTTCCTGGTCTCCGGCGCGTTCTTCCTCACCGCCGGGTTCGCACTGATGGGCATGCTGCGGTACGACACCGACTACTGGCTCGTCGCGATATTCATGTTCTGCATCGGCATCGGCATCGGCATGAGCCAGCAGAACCTCGTGCTCGCCGTGCAGAACCAGGTGCGGGCGGAGGACCTCGGCGCGGGCAGTTCCGTGGTCGCGTTCTTCCGTTCCCTCGGCGGTGCGATCGGCGTGTCGGCGCTCGGCGCCGTGATGGTCAACCGCGTGAAGAACTACCTGGAGGAGGGCCTGGCCGCGCTGGGCGTCAAGGGGACCGGCGGCGACAGCGGCTCGATTCCCAAGCTGTCCGCGCTGCCCGCCCCGATCCGCACCGTCGTCGAGAGCGCGTACGGCCACGGCGTGGGCGACCTGTTCCTCTACGCCGCGCCGGTCGCCTTCCTGGCGCTGATCGCCGTGCTGTTCATCAAGGAGGTCCCGCTGCGGACCAGCGCGATCACCGTCCGCGCCGACGCGCCGGAGACCGACGAGACCCTCGACCCCGAGGTCGCCCGCCAGCGCAACGGCGCCGTGACCGGACGCCACGCCCAGCGAGACAGGCAGCAGCGCGACCCGCAGCGGCCGATCACGGCCGAGGCCGAGTTCGCCTCGCCGAACGGCCACGCCGCCACGCAGCCCCTGAGCGCACAGCCATTGGACGCGCAGCCCCTGAACGCGCAGGTCCTCACCGCCACGCAGGCTCAGCCGTACGCCGCGCTCGCCATGGAGACGCACGAGCCGGGCGGCGTGGGCATCCGCGGGTTCGTCAAGGGCCAGGACGGCGCGCCCGTGGGCCGCGCCACGCTCACGCTGATCGACGTACGCGGCCACCAGCTCGGCCGTACGGTCACCAGGGACGACGGGGGCTACGCGCTCGGGACCCCCGGCGGCGGCACGTACGTGCTGATCGCCTCGGCGGGCGACCGGGAGCCGCAGGTCGCGACGCTCGTCGTGGGCGACCAGCCGGTGGACTTCGACATGGTGCTCGCGGCGTCGGGCCGGCTCGTCGGCACCGTACGCGGGACCGACGGGACGCCGGTCGCCGACGCGGTGGTCGTCGTGACCGACGTGCGCGGCGAGGTCGTGGCCAGCAGTTCGACCGACCCCCAGGGCGGCTTCTCCTTCTCCGGCATCGTGGCCGGCACCTACACGCTCACGGTCAGCGGCGCGGCGTACCGTCCGGCCGCCGTCCCGATCGAGGTGCTGGGCACCGGCCAGACCCGGCACGACATCGTGCTGCTCCCCGGCGCGCGGGTGCGGGGCACGGTCCGCGTCAAGGACGGCGTGCCGCTGGCCGACGCCAGGGTCACGCTGCTCGACGCCGCCGGCAACGTGGTGGGCGTGGCGACCACCGGCGAGGACGGCGAGTACGCCTTCACCGACCTGACCGGCGGGCAGTACACCATCGTCGCGAGCGGCTACCCGCCCGTGGCGAGCACGCTGAACCTGGGCGGCCAGGGCGACGAGCCGTACGACGTGTGGCTGGGACACGAGCGATGAGCGTCTCCGAGGCGGTCCCCAGGGGATTGCACGCCCTGGTCAGGAGCAAGGACGGCTGGGCCGTGCAGCACGCGGTCGTCACGGTGACGGACACGACCGGCCACCAGGTGGCGCGGGCGGAGGCGGACGCCGACGGGCAGGTCGTCACCGCCCCGCTGCCGCCGGGCGTCTACACGGTGGTCGCGACCGCGATCGGGTACGCGCCGGCCGCGTCCACCGCGATCGCGACCGCCTCGGGCGCCGCCGAGGCCGGCACGCTGGTGCTGGCCCGGCAGGGCGGCACCGAGCTTCCGCCGCCCGGCGTGTGGACGATCGACCCGGAACACTCGAAGATCTCGGCCACGGCCCGGCACCTCGGCCTCAGCAGCGTGCAGGGGCGGTTCGCCGAGTTCTCCGGCCGGATCGAGATGGGCGCCACTCCGGAGGAGTCGTCCGTGGTCGCCGAGATCGTCGCCGAGTCCATCGACACGGGCAGCCGGATGCGCGATGATCACCTGCGATCCGCGGACTTCCTCGACGTCCCGGTGCACCCGGTCATCACGTACCGGAGCACCGGGCTGTCGCCGGCGGGCCCGGACCGATGGACGGTGCACGGCGTGCTGACGCTGAGCGGCGTCACCCGCCCGGTCGATCTCGACATGACCTACCTGGGCACCGGACCGGACCTGTGGGGCGGGCTGCGGGCGGCGTTCCGCGCGGTCACGGAGTTGCGCCGCGAGGACTTCGCCATGACCTACAACCAGGTCGTCCAGGCGGGGATCTCGCTGATCGGCGCGACACTGAAAGTAGAGCTGGACATCCAGGCGGTGCGCGGGTAGACCCCCTGCCACACGCAGTCAGGAGGAGGCAGGCCATGACGGAGGCGGAGATCGCTCCCCGACCGCCCACGGCCGGCGAACGCGAGGCGTACTGCGCGGTCGAGCGGCAGCTCGCCATCCTGCTGCGGCGCGCCAAGGCGTTCTCCGCGGGGATGGGGCGCAAGGTGCATCCCGAGCTGGACCCCGGCGCGTACGGCCTGCTGGTCCGCATCGACCAGAGCTCGCCGATGCGGTCCAGCGACCTGGCCGCCTACCTGCGGGTCGGCCGGGCGACGATCAGCCGCCAGCTCAAGGTGCTGGAGGAGCTGGGGCTGATCAGCCGCAGCCCCGACCCCGAGGACGGCCGGGCCCACCTGCTGGCCCTCACTCCCGAGGGCAGCAGGCGGCTCGACGACGCGCGGTCGGCCCGCGAGGGCCAGCTGCGCACGCTGCTGGCCGCCTGGCCGGAGGAGGACGTACGGCTGCTCGCGCGGATGCTCGAACGGTTCAACATGCTCACCGAGGGCATGCATCCCTGACACCAGAGGTCACAGGCGTTACTGCCTCCGTTCCATGCGGTGGCCAAACCGTCATAAGGGACGCTTAAACTGCGCCTCAGACGTTTTCGCACCACAGCAAGGAGGCCCGTGTGGCTCCCTGGTCCACCTATCGGAAAGCCGCGAGCATCGGGGCGGTGGCGCTGGCGGCGGCGCTGACCGTCACCGCCTGCGGGAGCGACTCCGGCGGCTCGGGCACGGCGACGGCCTCGGCCGCCCCCGGCGGTGTCGCCCTCGTGAACGCCGGAAAAATCACGACCTGTACGAACATTCCGTACGAGCCGTTCCAGTTCAACCAGGGCGGCAAGGTCGTCGGGTTCGACGTGGACATCGTCGACCTGGTCGCGAAGAAGCTGGGCGTGACCCAGGACATCGTGGACATCGACTTCGCGGCGATCAAGAGCGGCGCCGCCCTGAACGCCCGCAAGTGTGACGTGGCCGCCGCCGGTATGACGATCACGCCGGAGCGGCAGCAGAACCTGCTCTTCTCCGAGCCGTACTTCGACGCCACGCAGGCGCTGATGGCCAAGAAGGGCAGCGGGATCACCTCGCTGGACGACGTCAAGGCCAAGAACCTCAAGCTGGGCGCGCAGGCGTCCACGACCGGCCTCGACTACGTCAAGAAGCAGGGCCTCGATCCGATCGAGTTCGCCGACTCGCCCAAGGAGCTGCTCGGCCTGCAGACCGGCCAGGCGGACGTGATCGTGCAGGACCTCCCGGTCGTGCTGACCTGGCTGAAGAAGCCCGACATCGGCGCCAAGTTCGAGCAGGTCGCCAGCCTCGACACCGGTGAGCAGTACGGCATCGGCATGAAGAAGGACAACACGGCGCTCAAGAAGGTCGTCGACGAGGTCCTCGCCGCCGCCAAGTCCGATGGCACCTACAACCAGATCTACAAGAAGTGGTTCGGCACCGAGCCCGGCGGCACGTCCGGCGGCGGTTCGGGTGCCGAGACCGGAACCGAGTCGCCCTCCGCCGGATCATGAGTGTTGTGAGCGAGCAGCAGGCGCCCTCCCCGGCTGAGCCCCGCAAGGGGCTCAGCCCGCGCAAGAAGCAGCGCATCAGCCGGGTCATCCAGTACGCCGTGCTGGTGGTGATCCTCGTCGTCCTGGTCGCGCTGGCCGACTGGAAGGCGATCGGCGAGTCGTTCTTCAACCTCGACGTCGCCGGCAAGGGCCTGCCCGAGCTGTTCACGGTGGCGTTGCGCAACACCGTGATCTACACGCTGTCGGGCTTCGTCCTCGGCTTCGTCCTGGGTCTGGTGCTGGCCCTGATGCGGCTGTCCTCGGTCGCGCCCTACCGGTGGGTGTCGGCGATCTACATCGAAATCTTCCGCGGTCTGCCGATGCTGCTCATCTTCCTGATGATCGGCAGCCTCCCGCTGGCGTTCCCCGGCTTCGAACTGCCCGGCGGAGTGTACGGCAGCGCCGCGCTGGGGCTCGGCGTCGTCTCGGCGGCGTACATGGCGGAGAACTTCCGGGCGGGCATCCAGGCGGTGCCGAAGGGACAGTTGGAGGCGGCGCGCTCGCTCGGCATGCCGCACATGCGGGCGATGGTGTCGATCATCATTCCGCAGGCGATCCGGATCGTGCTGCCGCCGCTCACCAACCAGCTCGTCACGCTGCTGAAGGACTCCTCGCTGGTGCTGATCCTCGGCGTCACCGCCGCCCAGGTGGAGCTGGCCAAGTTCGGCAACGACGAGTCCTCCACGTACGCCAATCCCACACCGATCCTCGCGACCGGTCTGACGTACCTGCTGATCACGATTCCCCTCGGATACGTGGCGAGGCGGCTGGAAGCGCGCCAGGGAGCGGGCCGATGAGCACCGTCGAGATCAAGAACCTGCACAAGTCGTTCGGCAGCCTGGAAGTGCTGCGCGGCATCGATTTCACGGTCGAGAGCGGCCAGGTCGTCTGCGTGATCGGACCGTCCGGCTCGGGCAAGTCCACGCTGCTGCGCTGCGTGAACCTGCTGGAGCAGCCGACCTCCGGCACGGTGGTCGTGGACGGCGTCGACCTGACCGACCCCGACGTCGACATCGACGCCGCCCGGCGGCACATCGGCATGGTGTTCCAGCAGTTCAACCTGTTCCCCCACCTGACCGTGCGGCGCAACGTCACAATCGCCCAGGAGCGGGTGCTCAAGCGGAGCAAGGGCGAGTGCGACCGCGTCGCCCGGGAGAACCTGGAGAAGGTCGGCCTCATCGAGAAGATCGACGCCTACCCGCCCCAGTTGTCCGGCGGCCAGCAGCAGCGGGTGGCGATCGCCCGCGCACTCGCCATGAACCCCTCGCTGATGCTGTTCGACGAGCCGACCTCGGCGCTCGACCCCGAGCTGGTCGGCGACGTGCTCGCGGTCATGCGGAAGCTCGCGGAGGACGGCATGACCATGCTGGTCGTCACCCACGAGATGGGCTTCGCCCGCGAGGTGGCCGACCGCGTGGTGTTCATGGACGGTGGCGTGATCGTCGAGGACGGGCCGCCGGAGCAGGTCATCGCCGACCCGCAGCACGAGCGGACCCGCGAGTTCCTGCGCCGCGTGCTGCACCCCGGCGTCTGACGCCCGGAGCGCCCCCTTCGTGGAACAATGGCGTACTTCGACAAGGGGGATGGGCGGGTGGGCGCGCTCTCGGAGCAGGTGCGGGCGGCGATCGCGAGCAACGTGCGGCACGCGCGGCACACACGCGGGCTCAGCATCCGCGACCTGGCGGACCGCTCCGGCTTCAGCAAGGCGCTGCTGTCGCAGATCGAGCGCGGCCTGGCCAACCCCACGGTCGAGGTGCTGGCGGGGCTGGCCGAGGCGCTCGACCTGTCCTTCGCCGACATCACCCGGACGCCGCTGTACGAACCGCAGGTGATGCGCCGCGCCGGCGACGACGCGGCGCGCACCCTGCTCAGCTCCCTCGATCGGCGGCGCTTCGAGCTGTACGAGACGCCGCTGCCGCCGGAGCACGCCCATGAGAGCGCGCCGCACGGGCGGGGGTCGGAGGAGTTCGCCTACGTCCTGTCCGGCTCGGTGACCTTGGAGGTCGCCACGTACGAGGTCAGGCTCGAGGCGGGGGACGCCGTGCGGTTCTCGGCGGAGGCCGAGCACGGCTACCGGACCGGCGCGGAGCCGGCCCGGCTGCTGACGCTCGTCTCGATGCCCTCCGACTGACTGATCACCTGAGCGCGATCATGCTCCGGTAGCTCGGCCGGCCGTACCACGCGAGCCGGTCCAGCGTCGCGGCGGGCAGCGGCAGGTCGAGCGCGTCGAGGAAGGTCTCCCCCAGGTGGGCGTCCGTCCAGGGGTCGTTGACGTGGAAGACGTCCCCGTCCACCCCGTGGACGGCGATCCAGTGCGGGCAGCTCTCGTCGTGCATGCCGAGCTGCTCGATCAGCACGAGCGCCACCCCGCCGTCCTCGACCACCGCGCGGAGCCGGTCGAGGTCGAAGGCGGCGGTCTCCACGCCGATGCCCCGATGGGCCAGCTCGGCCCGGAACCCCGTCTGGATGAAGCGCCGCAACTCGCGCTCCTCGTCCGTACGGCACAGCTCCAGCAGGGTCGGGGCCTCGGTGGACAGCAGCACCTCCGGCCTGACGCCCCGGCCGGCGGCGGCGAGCGCGAGGCCCAGCGGGTCGCAGCCGGCCACCGTGGTCGCCTCGCGCCACAGCCGCAGCTCCTCCTCGCGGGTGGGCTCGCCCCCGAGCCCGAGCCCGGCCAGGGCCATCTGCAGCGCCACGGGCCCGCAGGTGAAGTCGGTGGTCTGGCGCATGTACGGCAGCGCCCGCGCGGGGGGCCGGTCGCGCCAGCGCACCTGCCCATAGCCGGTTTCGGCGCCGCCGACGGCCGGGCCCGCCCAGGTGGGCACCGGCACCTCCCGGTAGCCCCGGCCGAGCGAGCGTTCCCACGCCGCGTCCCGCGCCGCGAACCACCGCTTGACCGCCACCGCGCCCTCCCGCCAGGCGCGCTCCTCGATGGTGCGCACGAGCGTGTCGGCGACCGCGTCGTCGGACGCCCACACGTCCACGATCTTCCGGTACGCGGTGAGCGGCCGGTGCACCTCGAAGGCGGCCCCGGCCAGAGTTCCGTCCTCCGTACGGGCCGTGACGAGCGTGCGCACCTGTACGCCGCCCGCGAGCCCCCAGCGACGCAGCAGGTCGGCGGGCACGGCGTCGAGTCCGTCGGCGACGGAGGCCACGTCCCCCGTCACGGGCAGCACGTCGACGCGTAGTTCGGTCATCAGGATCTTCACTCCGCTCGGGTCGCCGCCGGCACGGACGCCAGCAGCCGTTGGGTGTACTCGTGGGTGGGAGCGCCGAGCACGTCGCCGACCGGCCCGGTCTCGACGACCCGGCCGCGGTGCATGACGTACACGCGGTCGGCGACCTGCCGTGCGACGGCCAGGTCGTGGGTGATGAACAGCAGGGTCAGCCCCAGGTCGCGGCGCAGGTCCGACAGCAGGTTGAGCACCTGCGCCTGGACCGAGACGTCGAGCGCCGAGACGGGCTCGTCGCAGACCAGCATCTCGGCGCCCGGAGCGAGGGCCCGCGCGATCGCCACACGCTGGCGCTCGCCGCCCGACAGCGCGCGGGGCCTGCGCCGGGCGTACGCCGCGGGCAGCCCGACCAGGTCGAGCAGGCCGGGTACCTCCGACCGGGGGCGGCCCGCCGCCCTGAGCGCCTCGGCCAGTGAGGCGCCGACGGTGAGGCCGGGGTTCAGCGCGGAGTACGGGTCCTGGAACACGTACTGCACCCGCCTCGGGCCGGTGGCCCGGCCGCCGAACTCGACGCTGCCGCCGTCGGCCCGTTCGAGGCCGACCACGCATCGCGCGAGCGTGGTCTTGCCGGAGCCGGACTCGCCGACCACCGCGACCGCCTCCCCCGCCGCGACCTCCAGGTCGACCCCGTCGAGCGCCGGCCCGGCCGAGCCGGGGAACCGCTTGGTCAGCCCGCGCACGGTCAGCAGCGCAGACGATGGGCCCGCCACCGGTGGAACGGCCGCGGCGGAAGGTGCGGCGACCCGGCGCACGTCCGAGGGCCGCACGCACGCCGCCGCATGCCCGTGCGCGACTTCCGCCAGGGCGGGCTCCGCCGTACGGCACGCCTCGACCGCCAGATCGCACCGGTCCGCGAAGGCGCAGGCCCCGCTCACCGCATACGGCCGGGGCACCGAGCCGGGGATCGTCGGCAGCGCCGGCAGGCGGTGGGTGACGGGCGGGTCGCAGGCCGCGAGCCGCGCCGTGTAGGGGTGCGCGGGCCGGTCCATCACCTCGGCCGCCGGGCCCTCCTCGACGAGCCGCCCGGCGTACATCACGATGATCCGGTCGGCCCTGGCCCGGGCGAGCCGCAGGTCGTGGGTGATCAGGATGAGGCCCATCTGACGCGCCCGCTGCAGCCCTGCGACGAGTTCGAGGACCTCGTGCTGGGTCGTCACATCCAGGGCCGTGGTCGGCTCGTCCGCGATCAGCAGGCCGGGGCCGGCGGCCAGCGCTGCGGCGATCGCCACCCGCTGGCGCATGCCGCCGGAGAGCTGGAAGGGGTACCGCTCGGCCACCTCGGCGGGCAGCCCCACCTCGGCCAGCAGGCGGGCGACCCCGGCGGCCCGCCCGGCGCGCGGCAGCGCCCAGCCGATCTGCTCGCCGCAACGGTGCACCGGCGACAGCGAGATGAACGGGTCCTGGAGCAGCAGGGCGATCTGCGATCCCCGGATGCGCTGCCAGGGCGTACGCGCCGCGGCCAGGTCGTACGCCTGCCCGGACAGCTCCAGCCGCCCGGTGGCGTGCACGCCCTCGGGCAGCAGGCCGGTCAGCGCCCTGGCGGTCATCGACTTGCCCGAGCCGGACTCGCCGACGATCGCCATGGTCTCCCCCGGCGCCACCCTCAGGTCGATTCCCGTGACGAGGACGCCCGCCGCCGAGGTCACCCGTACGTCCCGGGCGTGGAGCAAGGGACTCATCGCGCCACCACCCTGCGGTCGAGCAGCTCGGACAGCCAGTCGCCGAGCAGGTTCACCGCGGTGGCGGTGAGGATGATCAGCACGCCGGGCACGACGGCCGCCAGCGGGTTGTCACCCAGCAGCGCGCGCCCGTCGGCGAGCTGGCGTCCCCAGTCCGGCGCCCCGGGCGGCACGCCGAGCCCGAGGTACGACAGCGAGGACAGCGCGACCAGCGCGAACGCCACGTTGAGCAGGAGGTTGGCGACCACGATCGGCACGATGTTGGGCGCGATGTGCCGGAACATGATCCGCGTCGGCCGGATCCCGAGGATCTTGGCCGACTCGATGTAGGGCCGGGGCGTCTGCTCCATCACCGCTCCCCGCACGAGCCGCACGTCGGACGGCGAGAACAGCACGATCAGCACGGCGACAGTGACCCAGTAGCCGCGCCCCACGAGCCCGGCGACGACGATGGCCAGCAGCACCGACGGCAGCGCCAGCAGCAGGTCGGCGTAGCGGCCGGCCAGCATGTCCACGATCCCGCCCCGGTAGCCCGCGAAGGTCCCGAGCAGGACCCCGATCACCATCGACCCCACGGCGACCACGATCGGACCGGCCAGCGCCGAGCGAGCGCCCGCGAGCGAGAGCTGCAGGATGTCGCGGCCGAGCTGGTCGGTGCCGAACAGGTGGCCCTCGACGCCCGCACCGACCACGCCCAGGTAGACGTCCTGGTCGAGGGCGTGCGGCGCGAGCAGTTCCCGGCCCGCCGCGCACACCGCGACGGCCGCGAGCACGACGGCGGACAGGATCGCCACCACCGGCGGCCGCCTCCGTATCCTCCGCTTCATCGGTTTCATCGCCGCACCGCCCTGGCCCGTACGCGGGGGTCGATCGCGAGGTACGACAGGTCCACGGCGAGCGCGGTCACCGACACGACCAGCGCGACGACGAGCGTCAGCGCCTGCACCACGGGGATGTCCTTGAACAGCACCGACTCCTCCATCAGCGAGCCGAGCCCGGGCAGCGCGAAGGTGACCTCGATCAGCACGGTCCCGCCGAACAGGTAGGCCACCATCAGGCCGAGGCTGGTCACGATGGGGATCGCCGCGTTGCGCAGCACGAGGCGCAGCACCCTGCGTTCGGACAGGCCGCGTCCCCGGGCGAACGTCACGTAGTCCTGGTCCAGCTCCCGGATGACCGCCGCCCTGGTCAGCTTCACGACGAAGGCGCCGAGCCCGCACGCGAGCGCCACCGCCGGGAGGACGAGATGCCAGAGCGCGTCGAGGAACCCCTCGCCGGTGCCGTAGACGGGGAACCAGCCCAACCCCAGGGCGAAGACGTACAGCAGGATCAGGCCCACCGCGAAGCCGGGCGCGCTGACGCCGACGACCGAGGCCGCCACGATCATCCGGTCGAGCGGCCGGCCACGCCGTACGGCGGTGGCGATCCCGGCCGGGACGCCGGCCAGGACCGAGAGCAGGAACGCCAGCCCGGCCGTGGCCGCCGTGACGCCGGTCCGGTCGAGCAGCAGCGGCCCGACCTGCCCGCCCGTGCGGATGGACGTGCCGAAGTCGCCGGTCACCGCGTGGGACAGCCACCACCAGTACTGCGCGAGGAACGGCTCGTCCAGGTGGTGCAGCTCGCGGATCCGGGCCAGGGCCTCCGGCGTGACGTTGCGGGTGCCCAGCAGGTTGCGGGCGACGTCGCCGGGGGCGAGGTACAGCAGCGCGAAGACCAGCAGCGACAGCGTGAGCAGCAGCGCGAGCGTGGCGGCCGCCCGGCGCAGCGCGAAGGCGAGGACGGCGCGGTTCACTTCGCCGCGTAGACCTGCTGCGGCCAGTCGGCCAGCAGCGTGTAGGAGGTGTAGTCCCTGACGCCGATCGCGCTGCCGAACGCGGTCGCCGCCTGGCCCCACCACAGCGGCAGGTACGCGAGATCGGCGGCCTGCGCGGTCTGGGCCTCGATCAGCAGATCGGCCCTCTTCGCCGGGTCGGCCTCGGCGGTGGCCTTCGCCATCGTGGCGGTGATCGTGTCATTGGCGTACTTGGCGGGATTGCCCTCGCCGAGGAACCAGCTCGCCAGTTCGCCGGGGTCGCCGGTGGTGTTGAAGTACCACATGTAGCTCAGCGGCGGGAATCCGTTCAGCTCGGCCAGCCACTGTTCGATCGGCAGTTCCTTCACCTCGATCGTGACGCCGATCTTCTTCAGGTCGGCGGCGAACGCCTGCGCGGCCGTCCCCAGGTGCGGGCCGGTGTTCGGGTAGGACAGGCTGGCGCTGAACCCGTTCGGCACCTTCGACTGCGCCACCTCCTGCTTCGCCTTCTCCAGGTCGTACGCGTACTGGGGGACGGCGGCGAGGCGCCGCGTCGCCTCCTGCGGCGTCCACAGCCCGCCGAACTGCTCGGGTGTGGACAGCGCGGTGGCGACCTGGCCGTGCCCGCGCAGGATCTTGCCGACGATCGCCTCGCGGTTCACCGCGTGGGCGACCGCCCTGCGGACGTGCACGTCGTCGAACGGCGCGGCCTTCGTGTTGAAGGTCAGCCCGGCGTACGAGCGGTCGGGCGCGTAGACCACCCGGGTGCCTGCGGCGCCCTCCCACTGGCGCGACTGGGCCAGCGGCACGTTGAGCGCCATGTCGGCCTTGCCGGCCTTCCACGCCAGCAGGCGGGTGTTCTCGTCGGGCACGAACTCGAACCGGATCTTGGCGATCTTCGGCCGGGTGCCGTGCCAGGTGTCCACCCGGGAGAACTCGACGTAGGAGTCGGGGACGAACCCCGTGACCTTGTACGGCCCGGTCCCGACGGGGAGCGCCTGCGGGGTGCCGAATCCGCTCTTCGCGTTCTCCCACGCGGTCTTGGGGGCGATCCACAGGGCGTCGGCGTTCGACGGAAGCCAGGCGAACGCCACGTCGGCGGCCTTGGCGGTCAGGGTGACCTCGGCGTCCCCGGTCTTCTCGGCCTTCTTCAGGTTCGCCCAGTAGGCGGCCGTCGCGGGCGACACCTTCGCGTCCCTGGCCATCTCGATCGAGTGCAGCACGTCGTCGGCGGTCACCGGGGTGCCGTCGTGGAACCGGGCGTCCGGGCGGAGCCGGTAGACGTAGGTGGTCGGCGACGTGCGCTCGACGCTCGACGCCAGGGCGGGGACGATCTTTCCCGTGGTGTCGACGCCGACGAGCCCCTCCATGCAGATCCCGGCGACGTAGTAGTTGAGGATGCCCGACTCCTGCCCGGGATACAGGTTCGACAGCGAGCCGGGCAGCGACACCCGGAGCACGTCGATCTCCTTGCCGGTGTCCGTGCCGGCGGCGGCGCTTCCGCTCGACGCCTTCGAGCCGGCCGGGGTCGGCGCCGCGCCGCAGGCCTCCAGCAGCGCCGCGGCCGAGAGCACGGTCATGCCGGTGACCGCCGTCCTGAGGAATCCCCGGCGGGTGTGGACGCCGCGCTCGTCCGTTTCTGCCATGCCACGCCTTCCCTGTGACCTGGCTTGTCTACCAAGCCGCCCCAAATGGATAGAAGCAGTAAACACCACGGAAGGCCGGATCTTCCATCCCTTTCCCGACCGAATGTGTAGAGATCTTGGCGTGGCCCATTCGTGACAGAACCTTCCGCCGCCGCACCGCATCTATCCAGGCGAGACGAAAGGAAGCCCGATGAGAAAACCCGCGATCCTCGCCCTCTCGGCGGCGGCCACGATGGCGCTGACCACCCTCGCCGGCGCCGCCCAGGCGCAGGCGCGTACGGGTGCCGCCTCCGCCACGGCGTCGTCCTCCGCGTCCACCGTCCGGTACGCCTGGCTGAAGGGCTGCAGCAAGAAGGACGACTACTTTCCCTGCGGCTCGTGGCACCTCGCGCTCGGCAACGGCCGTGACAGCGTGTTCAAGGACGCCCAGGTGTTCCCGCGCACGGCGAAGGGCAAGATCGACAAGGGGTCTTTCGCGCCCCTGTCGGTCAGCGGCGACGGCCGGCAGGTGTCGTACTGGCGGAAGAAGGACGGCCTGCTCGTCGTCCGCGACGTGACCACGAACAAGGTCCGCGTGCTCCCCCGCGCGGTGTCGAAGCTGCCCAAGGGCCTCGGCATGGGAGACCTCGCCACGTCCCTGTCGCGGGACGGCGGCCTGCTGACGATCGACTACTACGACAGTGACGACAAGATCCCGTCCCGCATCGTGAACGTCCGTACGGGGAAAGTGCGCACGATCTCAGCCGACTCGGCGGTGGTGGGCTTCAGCCCCGACGGCAAGCACGTGCTCGTCTCCCGTGCGACCGCCGAGAACACCAGCCGGTTCAGCGTGTACGACCAGGACGGGCGCCGGACGAACACCCAGGTCGTGCCGCAGGTCGTGGCCAACAACAGCCCGATGGCGCTCGCCGACGACGGCTCATCCGTGGCGGTGCTGATCAGCACCTCGTCCGGAAGGCAGCGGCTGCGGGTGTACGACCTCTCCGACGACACCGTGGGCGATGCCGTGGACGTGAACGTCCCGAAGAACGAGTCGGCCAAGCGCCTGGAGTGGACTTCCGACGGCGGCCTCAAGCTCTGGGAGACCCTGGACTCGGAGAAGACGGGCGAGACGTACCGCGTCGTCGTACACGGTCTCGACACCGGCACCGGCGCCACCACCACGCTGGACTCCTTCACGGTGAAGCCCAGCCTGTGGACCTGGTCGTTGCCCGGCGAATGATCCGGATCGCCGTCCGGCAAGGTCCACGAGAAGCTCACCGGCCCGCGTCACCGCCGGTAGCCGGCCATCCGCTCCAGACGGGCGATCCGCGCGGCGACCGGCGGGTGGGTCGCGAACAGCCTGCCGATCCGGGTGCCCCGGAACGGATTGACGATCATCATGTGACCGGCGGAGGCGAGCCTGCCGTTCTCCGGGAGCGGCAGCCTGCGGACCTCCATCTCCATCTTGCGCAACGCGGAGGCGAGGGCCAGCGGGTCGCCGGTCAGCCGTACGCCCGCGTCGTCGGCCGCGAACTCCCGCGAGCGCGCGATCGCCATCTGGATCATCGTGGCCGCGACCGGGCCGAGGATCATCACGAGGATGGCGCCGAGGAACCCGGGCCCCTCGTCGTCGTCGGAGCCGAAGAACAGGCCGGCGTACCCGAAGTAGGTGATCATCGTGGCGAGCGCGCCCACGACCGAGGAGATCAGGATGTCCCGGTTGTGGATGTGCGACAGCTCGTGGCCGAGCACGCCCTTGAGCTCGCGCTCGTCCAGCAGCCCGAGGAGGCCGTGCGTCACGCACACCACCCCGTCACGCGGGTTGCGCCCGGTCGCGAACGCGTTGGGCTGCATTGTCGGGGACACGTACAGGCGGGGCATCGGCGCGCGGGCCTCGGTGCACAGCTCGCGGACGACCCGGTAGAGGACCGGCTGCTCCACCTCCGCCACGGGCCGGGCCCGCATGGCAGACAGCGCGATCCTGTCGGCGCAGAAGTAGGCGACGCCGCTGACCGCGAGGGCGACCACGACCGCGATCCGGGCACCCGTGCCGCCCCCCAGCCAGGCCCCGGCGACCAGGAGCGACGCGGACAGCGCGCCCAGCAGGACCGCGGTGCGCAGGCGGTTGAGGTGCACGCCTCCTCCTCCCGGTTGGTGCGTCCAGCCCTACCAACGCGCATGGCCTGGACGAACGTTCCCCGTGACGCGCCTCACCCTGAGACGGACAGCACCACCTGCGGGGCGACGGAGAAGACCACGGTGACGGCGACCGTGACGGCGACGGCCACCCCCGCCGCCGCCCTCGTCGAGACCGTACGGCTCTCGCCCGCCGCGGGCGGCGCGAACAGCCGCGCGGTCCAGGCGATGTAGTAGTACAGCCCGGCCACCGTGTTGGCCGCCATGACCAGGGCCAGCCAGCCGAGCCCGCCGTCCACGACGGCCCGGAAGATCACGATCTTGGCGAACAGGCCGGCGAGCCCGGGCGGCAGCCCGGCCAGGCAGACGAGGGCGAAGGCGAGGGACAGCCCGGCGGCCGGGCTCCGCAGCGCCAGCCCCCGGTACGCCTCCAGGTCCCGGCCGTCGGGCAGCCGCGCCACCAGCAGGACCACCGCGAAGGCGATCAGGTTCATCGCGGCGTAGAAGACGAGGTAGGCGACCGACGCGCCGACGGCGGCCCGGGGTTCGACGGCGTAGACGGCCAGCGGCGCGAGGATGTAGCCCGACTGCGCCACCGACGACCAGGCCAGCAGCCGGACGGCCGCGCGCTGCCGCATCGCGAGGACGTTGCCCGCCGTCATCGTCAGGGCGGCGACGACCGCCACTCCGGGAGCCCACAGCGCCGCCTTCGTCGGCAGCGCGGACGTCAGCAGCAGGATCAGCCCGGCGAAGCCCGACGCCTTGGACACCACCGACAGCAGCGCCGCGACCGGAATCGGGGCGCCCTGGTAGACGTCTCCCGCCCAGGAGTGGAACGGCACCGCGGCGATCTTGAACGCGAAGCCGGCCACCACCAGCACGATCGCCGCCGCCGCGACCTGGGCCATGTCCCCGGCCGTACGCAGGGCGGCGTCGATCCGGTCGAGGTGGACCGAGCCGGTCACCCCGTAGAGCAGCGAGACGCCGAACAGCGTGATCGCGGTGGAGACCACGGAGACCAGGAAGAGCTTGAGTGCCGCCTCGGAGGCGCGGCCGTCATGGCGCCTGAGCGCGGTCAGCGCGAAGACCGGCAGCGACACCAGTTCCAGCGACACGACCAGCATGATGAGATCGCGGGAGGCCGGCAGCAGGACCGCCCCGGCCAGCGTGGCCGACAGCAGGAAATACCACTCCCCGGCCGGAATCCGGCTGCGTTCTCCGGGTCCGGCGTCGCGTCCCGCCGCGATCTCCGTCATCGACAGCAACACGACGACCACCCCGGCGGCCAGCACGACCGCCGCGATGACCAGGGAGAAGCGGTCCACGACGAACGAGCACGACGCCGGGGCGGCCGGTCCCGCAGGTTCGCCGCCGAGGGAGGCGGGGACGCAGAACGTGCGCCGGGTTCCGCCGCCCACGGCCTGGACGGCCACCACGGCCAGGGCGGCGACCAGGCCGCCGAGGGTGACGAGGCCGAGCACCCGCGCCCCGCCGGGGCGGGCGGGCAGGAACGCGTCGAGCAGCAGCACGAGCCCGGCGACCAGCGCGAGGACCAGCGGCGCCGCCACGGCGGCGTAGTCGATGGACTGGATCACCCCGCCCGTCATGGCGCCACCCCCGATCCGAAGAGCGACTGGACGGCGGGCGTGGTGACCGCGAGCAGGGCCTTCGGCCACAGGCCGAACAGCACGATCAACGCCACCAGCGGAAGCCAGGCCGCGAGCTCGTGGACCGTCACGTCCCCGAAAGACCGCCGCCCCCGGCCCACCTCCGCGGCGTCGGCGACGCCCGGCCCGAGGGCCCTGGCGGCACCCGTCGCACCGGCCTCTCCTTCGTCCGCCGCGACGGCGCTCGCGCGAGCGATCTCCTGCGCCGCCCACTCCCGGTCCAGTGCGGCCACGGCGGCTCCGGTCGCGACGGGCTCGACCGGTTCCGCGCCCTCCCCCGCCTCGCTCAGCACCTCGCGCACGCCCTCTGCGGTGGCGACCGGCGGCCCCGGCGGCTCGAGAGGCTCGGCGGGGACGTTCTCGACCGCCCGGCCGTGGGTCACCCGCGACAGCATGCCCAGGAAGTAGGCCGCGGTGAGCACCGTGCCGAGCCCGCCGACGGCCATGAACACGAGGAACAGCGGCCGGGAGAGCCCGGCGGCCGGACGGAACGCGCCGAGCAGCGCGAGCATCTCCCCCCAGAACCCGGCGAGGCCGGGCAGGCCCAGCGAGGCGACACAGGCGAAGGTCAGCAGCGACCCGATGTACGGCAGGCGGCGCAGCATGCCGCCGCCCAGCCGGACCATGTCGGCCGTGCCGTACCGCTCCTTGACGGCTCCGGCGAGGAAGAACAGCAATCCGGTGATCAGCCCGTGGGCGACGTTGGCGAACAGGGCGCCGTTCAGGCCCACCGGCGTGAGCGAGGCGAACCCGAGCAGCACGAAGCCCATGTGGCCGACGGACGAGTAGGCGATCACCCGCTTGAGGTCGCGCTGGGCGAGGCAGGCGAGCGACCCGTACACGATGCCGGCCACGGCGAACGCGCCGAGCCAGGGAGCCAGGGCCGCCGCGCCCTCGGGGAGCACCGGGATCGCGATCCTGGCGAAGCCGTAGGAGCCCATCTTGAGCAGCACGCCCGCGAGCAGGACCGAGCCGACGGTCGGCGCCTCGGTGTGCGCGTCGGGCAGCCAGGTGTGCAGCGGCCACATGGGGGTCTTCACCGCCAGGCCGAGACCGATGGCGAGGAACGCGAGGATCTGCGCCGACCTGGCCATGCCAGAGCCGTGGCGCCCGGCCAGCGCGACCATGTCGAGCGTGCCGGCCTGGGTCCGGACCACGAGCAGGCCGATGAGCAGGACGGCCGAGCCGAGCAGCGTGTAGAGGATGAACTTCACGGCCGCCGCCCGCCTGCCCGCGCCGCCCCACAGGGCGATCACGAAATACATCGGGACCAGCACGACCTCGAAGAACACGAAGAACAGCAGCAGGTCGAGGGCGAGGAACGTGCCGATCATGCCGACTTCGAGCACGAGCAGCGTGACGACCAGCGCGGCCGGGCGGCCGCCCGCGGGCGGGTGCCCGGCGAGGTGGACGAAGCACAGGAACGTCAGCAGCGCGGTCAGCACGACGAGCGGCAGCGAGACGCCGTCCACGCCCAGGTGGAACCGCAGGCCGAGGCCGGGGATCCACGGCCGGTCGGTCTGCAGTTGCATGCCGGCGGGACGCGCGTGGTCGAAGACCGCGGCGAGCGCGACGGCGAGGACCAGCACCACGGCGGAGACGGCGATGCCCCAGGCCACCGCCCTGTCCCGTACGGCCGGGACGGCGGAGACGACGGCCCCCAGCAGCGGGACGGCCACGAGCGCGATCGGCAGCCAGCTCACGTCGCCACCACCGCTCGAAGCCGCGCCCGACCGTGCCGAGCCCGCCGCGTCATGTCAGCACCACCGCCGCGACCGCGATCAGCACAAGCCCGGCCAGCAGGCCGGTGACGTAGAGCTGCGCGTTGCCGTTCTGGGCGAGCCGCACCAGGCCGGAAAGGCCGAGCGTCGCCCGGCCGGAACCGCGGACCGCGCCGTCCACCACCCGCGCGTCCGCGCGGACCACCCCCTGGCCAGGCGCAGGACGGGCCGGGCGACCAGCGCCGCGTACGCGGCGTCGACGTGGAAGGCCTGCTCGCACGGCGCCCGGAACGGGCCGAGCAGCCGGGCGGGGTCCTGCTCGGGCGCGGCCCGCCACAGGGCGTACACGATCGCGGCGCCGAGCAGCGCGACGGCGAGGCTGACGGCCGCGGACCCCCACTCGACCTCCACACCGGCCGCCGGACCCGCGAGGCCGAGCAGCAGGGCGGGCACGGCCAGCCACGCCGGCCGGCCACAGCATCGACGGGGGCGCCTCGCGGCCGTCGAAGACGTGGGCGACGCCGGGCGGCGGCTCCGGGAGCGGCTCGATCCGGGCGGGACCGAAGAACGTGCGCAGCCAGGCGCGGGCGGCGTACGCCCCGGTCACCCCCACGGTCAGCAGCGCCGACGCGTACACGAACGGCTGGGCCGGTCCCGTCCCGTGCTCGATCGCCGAGATCACCGCGTCCTTGCTGAAGAAGCCGCTCGCGGGCGGCAGCCCGGCGAGCGCGGCGAAACCGATGGTCATCGTCCAGAACGTCACGGGAAGGGCGGTGCGCAGCCCGCCCATGTGACTGATCAGGTTCGACCCGACGTGGTGGATCACCAGGCCCGCGCAGAGGAACAGCAGGGCCTTGAACGCGCCGTGCGACACGAGGTGGAACATCGCCGCCCGGTCGGACCCGGCGGCCAGCGCCGCGGCCATGTAGGCGAGCTGACTGATCGTCGAGTAGGCCAGCACGCGCTTGAGGTCGTCCTGCGCGAGCGCGGCGAGCGCGGCGCCCAGCATGCCGACGGCCGCGACCACGCCCAGCACGTCGAGCGTGGGCGGCGCCGCGAGGAAGGCGGGATAGAGCCGGGCGACGACGAAGATCCCGGCCGCCACCATCGTGGCCGCGTGGATGAGCGCGCTGATCGGGGTGGGGCCGGCCATCGCGTCGGGCAGCCAGGTCTGCAGCGGCACCTGCGCGCTCTTGCCCGCGACCCCCGCGAGCAGCAGCAGCGTCGCGGCGACCAGCGTTCCCCTGGGAATGTCGGCGCGCAGCACGTCGTCGATCCGGAAGCCGCCCGCCGCCGTGCCGAGGACGAAGATCCCGAACAGGAAGCCGACGTCGCCGAGCCGGGTGACCAGGAACGCCTTGACCGCCGCCCGGGAGTTGGCCCGGTCCTCCCACCAGTGCCCGATGAGCAGGTAGGAGCACAGGCCCATGATCTCCCAGCCGACGTAGAGGACGATCAGGTCCCCCGCGTAGACCACCAGCAGCATGGCGCTGGTGAACAGGCTGACGAACGCGCTGTAGGACGGGTAGCGGGGTTCGTCCCGCATGTACCCGACCGAGTAGACCTGCACCGCCAGCGCGACCACGACGACCAGGATGCCCGCGAGCACTGACAATCCGTCGGCCCGCAGAGTCAGGGAGATCGGCACCGACCCCGTCTCGACCACCGTCAGCGTGCCCTCGACCCGACCGGGCAGCAGCTCCGACCAGAAGCGCCCTTCCGATACTCTCGCTCCGCGCGCGAGGGCGACGGCGAGCCACACCGTGAGCGCCGCCGACGCCGCGCCCGGGGCGATCGCGAACCACGCCGCCCGCCGGTACGCCATTCGCTCCGTACGAGCACCCAGATCTCGGGTGCGCAGACGGGTCGCGAGCAGCCCGGCCACGGCGGCGGCGAACGGCAGCAGGACGATCAGGGCCACCACGGCGGTCACGAGGCGCCCTCCCCATCCGGGCGCCCCGAGTCGGGTGCCCGTACGACTTCGGCGAGCGCCCGCAACCGGTCGACGTCGACGGTCCGGCGCGTACGGAAGACGGCCAGCACGATCGCCAGCCCCAGGCCCACCTCGGCCGCGGCGATCACGATGACGAACAGCGTCAGCACCTGGCCGCCGTGCAGGCGGTCCCTGAGCCAGACGTCGAAGGCCACCAGGTTGAGGTTGACCGCGTTGAGCATCAACTCGACCGACATCAGCACGAGGATCGCGTTGCGCCGGGCCAGCACGCCGTACACACCGATGGAGAACAGCAGGGCGGAGACCACCACCGGGTAGACGACGTGCACCTCGCTCACCGCCTCCGAGCCGTCGGCCTGGTCGATAAGGCCAACAAGGTCAATAAGGTCGATAACCGGGTCATTCCCGCCCCCTGATGTCCGTACGGGACAGGACGATCGCGCCGATCAGCGCGGCGAGCAGGAGCACCGACAGCGCCTCGAACGGCAGCACCCAGATGCGGAAGACGCTCGCCCCCAGGGGTTCGGCCGCCCCCTGCCCGGGATGGAGCGGCGCGTACGCCGTGCGGAAGCCGGTGACGACCACGGTGACGAGCACGGCGGCGGTCGCGACGGCGACCAGCGCGGCGGCCCACCGGTTGCCGGAGTCGAGGCCGGCGGAGGGCCCGATGGGCGCGCGGGTCAGCATGATTCCGAACAGCAGCAGCACCACGACCGCGCCCACGTAGATCAGCACCTGCACCCAGGCGACGAACTCGGCGGTCAGCACCAGGTAGCCGCCCGCGAGCGCGCCGAAGCAAACGACCAGCCACAGCGCCGCGTGGACGAGTTGCCTGGTCGTGACGACCAGCAGGGCCGAGCCGACGGCGACGGCGCCGAGCAGCAGGAAGACGACCTCAGGCCCCGAGGGCGGCCACAACCCCGGCGCCTGGGAGGTCATCGCTCCCCCTCGGGCCCGTCCTTCTTCTGCGGCGGCGATCCGGCGTTCCTGGGCAGCGAGCCCGGCGGCCGGATGGAGCGGATGTCGCGCATGGCTCTCGGCGGCTCACGACGCGGGCGGCTCTCCGGCTCCTTCGCGGGTTCCGCCGCCGGTCGCCGCGCCGCCTCTCCCGCGGTTTCCCGCGCCGCTTCCCGCGCGGTCTCCTGTGCCGTCTCCCGCGTCGCTTCCTGTGCCGCTTCCTGCGCCACGGACGCGCCCTCGGCCGGTCCCTTCACGGGCGCGGACGGCGCCGTACGGCGGGCCGGCGCCGGGCGGGAACCGGCCGACAGTTCCTTCGGCGACTCGGCGCCGACCTCGTGTGCCGGTGGGGGCGGCACGGTGGCCGCCCATTCGCCCAGCCTGTCCTTCTCGTGCAGAAGGTCGCGGATGTCGTACTCGGCGTACTCGAACTCGGGCGACCAGAACAGCGCGTCGAAGGGGCACACCTCGATGCAGATGCCGCAGTACATGCACAGCGAGAAGTCGATCGCGAAGCGGTCGAGAACGTTGCGGGCGCGCGGACGGCCGCCCTCGGGCGCCGGCAGGGTCTCCTTGTGGGAGTCGATGTAGATGCACCAGTCGGGGCACTCGCGCGCGCAGAGCATGCAGACGGTGCAGTTCTCCTCCACCAGGGCGATCACGCCCCGGCTGCGCGCGGGCAGGTCGGGGTGGACCTCCGGGTACTGCTGCGTCTCCGACTTCCGCAGCATGTGCCGCATGGTCACGGCCAGGCCCTTGGCCAACCCTTCTCCTGGAATGCGCGCCACAGGCTCATCATCGCGCACTATCGGCGGCGAGTGAACGTGTGACTCCATCCCGGCTGTTTTCCACACTGTCCACACCGTCATCCCCAGGGTTGTCCACAGGATGTGGGGAGAAGAGGGGCGCGCAAACACCCACAAATACGTATCGTCTGGACCATGAACGGCTATGGGGGGCCGGGAGGTTACCCGCCCGGACCGCAGGGACCACCGCAGGGGCCACGGGGTCCGCAGGGACCATACGGACCGCAGGATCCGTACCGCCACCGGGGGCCGTACGAGCAGCAGGGGCAGCCGGGGCCCTACGGCGTCTATCCACCGCCGCCCGCACAGCCACCTGTGCCGCCACCGATTCCCCCGACGCCGCCGCCCGTGCAGCAGCGGCCGTCCAGCGCCCCCAGCTACCTGTGGGCGCTCGCCCCGCTGTACACCTGCGGCTTCGGCACTCCCTTCAGCATGATGTACGCGGCCATCCGCCGCCGCAGCGTGTGGTACGGGCTCGCCTCCGCCGGGTACGCCACGGCCACCGGCCTGTGGATCTACCTCGCCGAGCTGTACGAGGCGACGGAGGCGCCGGTTCTGGCGTCCGTCGCCATGGTCCTGTGCATGCTCGGCCCCTGGCTCATCGGCACCGTGCACTCCCTCGCGGTCAGGAGACAGGTGTTCGGCGACGCCGCGCCGTACGAGACCGGGAACGAGCAGGCGATCGCCCTCGCGCAGCACCGCCGTGCGCTGCGGCAGCAGGCCAGGGAACTGGCGCAGCACGATCCGGTCATGGCGCGCGAACTGCGGATCGGGCGGCCCGACCTGCCCCGGCAGTACGACGACGGCGGCCTGGTCGACGTCAACCGCGCCCCCGCCCCGGTGATCGCGAACCTGCCCGGCCTGACGCCCGCGCTCGCCGAACAGATCGTGCGCGTACGCGACCAGGTCGGCGGCTTCGTCTCGGCCGAGGACGTGTCGGCCGCCGCCTCCCTGCCCCCGCACCTCACCGCCGACCTCGCCGAATACGGCATTTTCCTCCCATAGTCATTCGGTAATCCCGGTTGTCGTCGCACATATCCCTGGCTGGGCCATCGGCGTTTCCTTAGGCTTTGGGATGCGTCAGCCGTGACAGCGGGAGGGGTCAGTGACGACATCCGAGATCGCCGAATGCAGGGCGGACATGGCCGCGGCCGCCACCGCCGTACGAGACGTTCTCCAGGCGCTCACCGCCGTCCCCGCGATGTTCGGGGACCACACCTGGCAGGGGCAGGCGGCCGACCGCTGGGCCGCCGGTTGGAACACCCGCAAAACGCAGCTCACCAGGCTGTTCGACGCCGTACTCGCCGAGCAGCCGCGCCTGATCGCCCGCGTGGAGGAGGCGGAGCGCCGAAAAGCCGCCTCGTAGACCGCCGCGACGGAAGGAATGCCGTGGGCGAATTCGTCGGAGTCGATCCCGCGAATCTCAAGGAGCTGACCAAACGGCTCGAACAGCTCCACGATCTGCTGGCCCGGCACAGTCCGCTCATACAGCAGAAAATGCAGAAATGGGGGAGCGAAGTCGGCACGACGTCGTTGCCCGGCCTGATCGCCGCCGCGCTCGACGACGTCCGCGACATGGACGCCCGCACGACCAGGGCGTACGAACTGGCGCGGCAGCAGGGCTGGAACGCACTGACCCGCGCGCCCGGCGCCCTCGGGCTCACCATCGACCGTCCCCCGAACGTACGGCTGGACTGGGAGGCGACCGGGCAGAGCGGCTACCAGGGCAAGCGCGACGCCGAGGCACTGACCACCGCCCTCGCGGGCAAGAATCCCCAGGACACGCGCATCGCCCTGTCGGGGCTGTCGGAGCGCCTGCGGCAGCACCTCGGCGACAGGGACTACCAGGCGGCCTTCTGGGCGGGCGCGGGGCCGCTCGCGCTGCGGGCGGCCCGTGCGCTCTACGAACGGGCCGGAGCCGCCCTGTTCAGCGCGGAGAGCGCGAGCGTACTGCGGGCCCTCGGGGCGTCCCTGGCCGCCGCCAGCCAGATGCGCGTCGGCACGGGCGAGGACCGGCGGCCCCTCCTGCCCGTCGAGACCCGTGCCGCCCTCACCCGGAACTCCGACCCCTGGTCGGTCGGGATGCTCGTGAAGTACGGCCCCGAGGGCAGGTCATGGGACTCCCGCCTGCTCGCCGACCTGACCCGCGCCATGCTCGACGCCCGCGCCGCCGGCAAGACGATCTGGCCTCCCGCCCGCGGCGAGCTGGAGACGGACGCCGAGGCCTCACGTCAGCAGCGGCTGATGGCGGAGTACGACGCCGTGGGGGCGGTCCTCCAGCGGGCCGCCGAGAACGGCCTGGCCGCCCGGCACGTGCTGGGCGATCCCGCCACCGGCCTTAAATACGCCCGCATGCTCGTCAGCGACTCCTGGCACACCCCCGGCTACGACCCGGGGCCCTTCCTGAGCTCGTACGTGCACCCGGGCGGCACGCTTCCCCCCACCGGCCAGGTGGACCTTTCCGCTCCCCCCGCGGCCTTCCTCAAAGCCGCCGTCTCGGCCGAGCGCGGCACCTCCCCCGACGCCAAGGAGTCCGCCTGGTCCGTCGTCCACATCGTCCAAGCCACCGCCGAATTCTCCAAGCTCCACCCGCAGACGGTGCTGCCCGGCAAGATCCGCCAGGCGCTGATCTGCACCGCCGAGCGCTACCTGCCCGACTTCGCCAAGTCAGTGGGGCATGACTTCACCTCCCAGCCGCTGCCGAAGGAGAACGATCCCGCCAATCCGTGGACGGTGGTGATCAGGAACAGTGAACTGGAGGCGATGCTGGCGCAGGCGTTGCGGACGCCGGAGGAGTTCGGACGGTTCAAGGGCATACTCAACGCTCGTGTGGCGGTCGCCGTCGCGGCCACCGTCAAGGATCCATCCGATGCGGATTACCTCAGCGAAATGGCCGGCCTGTACGGAGCGGTGCAGCGCCTGCAGAACGATCGGCACTTCGCCGACGAGCAGTTGCGAGACGAAGAGGAGACGCGAAACCAGACCGCTTTCGCGATCCTGACCGGAGGTTTCGGCGCGCTCAGCTTCAGCAACCCATGGGGACCGGGAACCATCGCGCAGTTCCTGACGGGGGGTTTCGCGCCGGTGCTGAACGAGTCGTTCGACACGGACCACGCGTTGCGCGCGCTCAAGGACAACGCGGACGCCTTCCGCACGCAGGTTCTTCAGATCGAGGTGCCGGTGGTGCAGGGCCTCATCGGTTCGGGGGCGCTTCATCCACCGCGTGACGCCGGCTGGTACACGAACGGCAGGCTGACACCCAACGCCGAATTCGTCGAGTGGCTCAGCGAACACGCGGAGACCTCCTACGGCGGCAGGACCCTGCTCCAGTGGATCAGGTCCGCGCAGGAAGCGATGAGGATGCAGCAGTGAGTGCTCTGAAGGCGAGGACCGCAGTTCTCCTGTTCATGGCGCTCGCCCTGTCCGCCTGCACGAGGAACGAAAAGCCGCACAGGCCGGTGGACGACGAAGTACAACGGCGCGACCGAGCGCTCGTCGCGGTGGTCCAGTGCCTTGTGGACCACCGCCGCATCCCCGAGGCCCACCTTCGCGACCAGCCCTGGCTCGTGAAGGACAAGGTCCGGGGAAGCGCGGAGCTCGTCGAATGGCTCAGTGCTCATCGCGAGACCGTCTACGCGGGTAAGACCCTGCAGGCGTGGGAGGACGAGGCGACGGCGGGGTGGCCGGGGTGGAAGTGCCCGTTGTGATCGCGCTCAGGCGATGAGGACCCTGACGACGCCGGTGAGGGCGAGCTGGAGGAGGGCGAGGGGCACCAGGACGGTCCAGGCGAACTTCTGCAGCTGGTCCTCGCGCATCCGGGGATAGCTGACGCGCACCCAGATGACGACGAAGGCCAGGGCGAAGACCTTGAGCAGCGTCCACACCGGGCCGGGCAGGAGGGGCCCCTGCCAGCCGCCGAGGAACAGCACGGTCGTGAGGGCGGACAACACCACGATCCCGGCGTACTCGGCCAGCATGAACAGGGCGAAGCGGAACCCGGCGTACTCGGTCATCGGACCCATGATGATCTCGGATTCCGCGATCGGCATGTCGAACGGCGGCCGGCGCAGCTCGGCCAGGCCGGCGACGAAGAACACGAAGGCCCCGATCGCCTGCCAGGGGAGCCACCACCAGCGCCACTGCTCGGCGATGCCCTGCAGGGACAGCGTGCCCGCGGCCATCGCCACGCTGGAGGCGGCGAGCACCAGCGGCAGCTCGTACGACATGAGCTGGGCGGCCGCCCGGATGCCGCCGAGCACGCTGTACTTGTTGGCCGAGGCCCACCCGGCCATGATCGCGCCGAGCACGCCGACGCCCATCACCGCCAGCACGAAGAACAGCCCGGCATCGAGGTCCACGGCCGCGAGCCCGGGGCCGACCGGGATCACGACCATCACGACGAGGTACGGCACGAGCGCCACCGCCGGGGCGATGGCGAAGACCCACCGGTCGGCCGCGGCCGGGATGACGTCCTCCTTCTGGACGAACTTGACGCCGTCCGCCAGGAGCTGCGCCCACCCGTGGAACCTCCCGGCGTACATCGGCCCGAGGCGCGACTGCATGTGGGCCATGGCCTTGTGCTCCATCTGCCCGACGATCAGCGGCAGCAGCAGGAACGCCGCCACCACGACGACCAGCCGGACCGCTACGTCGAGCACCTCGGCCATGGAACCCCTCTCACCCGGAGGCCCAGTCGGGCGGCACGCCCGGGGGCAGCATCCTGCGGCGGCTCGGCGAGCCGTGGTCGGACTCGCCCGGTTCCTTGGCCCCGGGCCAGGCCTTGGCGACCCGGGCGGCCAGCACGAAGTCCTTGCGCAGCGGGTGGCCCTCGAAGCCGTCCGGCAGCAGCAGCGGGCGCAGGTCCGGATGGCCGTCGAAGACCACGCCGAACATCTCGTACGTCTCCCGCTCGTGCCAGTTCGCCCCCCCGGAAGACGCCGGTGGCGGTCGGCAGGCGGGGGTCCGCGCGCGGCACCCGGGTACGCACGAGCAGGTGCGCGAACGCGACCGGGTCGAACACGTGGGCCACGACGGAGAACGCCTCGGGCGGCTCGTCCACGGCGGTCAGCCAGTCGAAGAACTCGAATCCGGCCGAGCGCGCGAACGCCAGCGCGTCGGTCCACTCGCCGGGCTCCACGTCGAGCACGTCCTGGCCGAAGGAGTCGGTGACGCGTGAGCCGTACCGCTCACGCACGGCCTCAGCGCTCATGCGTCGGCCCCCGGCAGGTAGCGGTCCTCCAGCGTCTCGCCGGCGATCTTCTCCTGGAGCTTCATGATCCCGTGGAGCAGCGCCTGCGGGGCGGGGCGGGCACCCGGGGACGTACACGTCCACCGGGATGATCTGGTCCACGCCCTTCGTGACGCAGTACGAGTCCCAGTAGGGCCCGCCCGAGTTGGAGCAGGCGCCGAACGAGATCACGTACTTGGGGTCGGGCATCTGCTCGTACAGCCGCCGTACGGCGGGAGCCATCTTGTCGGTCACCGTGCCCGACACGATCATCAGGTCGGCCTGCCGAGGGCCGTTGGCGAACGGGATCACCCCGAAGCGGATGAAGTCGTGCCTGCTCATCGACGTGGCGATGAACTCGATGGCGCAGCAGGCCAGCCCGAAGTTGAAGACCCACAGCGAGTAGCGCCGGCCCCAGTTCAGCACGAACTTCATCGGCTTGGGCGCCAGCCGGGACACCGGCCCCACCGTGGGCATCGGGAGATCGTTCACGGGCATGCGGTCACCGCCATGTCGTCCATTGTCCTCCCCGGAGCCGGTCGGGTCACGTCCAGCCCAGCACCCTCTTGCGCCAGGCGTACAGGATGCCGAGCGCGATGAACGCGAGGAAGACGAACATCTCCACCAGCGTCGTCATGCCGTACCCGGGGGCGGCGAAGACGGTGGCCCAGGGGAACAGGAACACGGCGTCGACGGCGAAGACCACGTAGAGGTACGTGAAGACGTAGTAGCGGATCTGCGACTGCGCCCAGCCCTCGCCGACGGGATCGACCCCGCACTCGTACGTCGTGAGCTTCTCGGGGGTCGGCCGACTGGGACGTAACATGCGGTTCACGAACAATCCGCCCGCGAAGATCGCCATGCCGACGAGGAAGAGGACGACGACCACGGCATATGAGCCGAAGTATCCACTCATAACCGCCTCCCAGGTCTCGAGGATAACCCCGGCACGATCTCAAGGGCTGAACACCTGACGGTCACATCCGAGTCCCCCGCATATAGTTGAGGATCGTGACCCGAATCAAGCTCGTCGCCCGCTTGCACCTGGACCTGTGCCGGCTCGCGTCGGGCCTGTGTCGCCCGGACGGTTCGCGAAGCTGACGGTGCGCCGCCCTCGGCGGCCGAGGCACCAGCGGGAACGCGCCACAGGTGCGGAAAGTCCCGGTAGAGCGCGCCTCAAGTGCGCATCTACGAAAAACCAGCGTGACCCCGATGGATCTAGCATGGATATGACAACGTGCCACCAGCAGGCAGCCCTGGGCGCGTCAAGGAGGACTGAGGAGCTGTGACCAAGCAGGTTCAGCAACTCGACCGCGTGATCATCCGGTTCGCGGGTGACTCCGGCGACGGAATGCAGCTCACCGGTGATCGGTTCACGGCGGAGACGGCCCAGTTCGGCAACGACCTGTCGACGCTCCCCAACTTCCCGGCGGAGATCCGCGCTCCCGCCGGCACCCTCCCCGGGGTGTCGAGCTTCCAGTTGCACTTCGCCGACCACGACATCCTGACCCCCGGCGACGCGCCCAACGTGCTCGTCGCCATGAATCCCGCCGCGTTGAAGGCGAACCTCGGCGACCTGCCCAAGGGCGCCGACATCATCGCGAACACCGACGAGTTCACCAAGCGCAACCTGGCCAAGGTGGGCTACGACGGCAACCCGCTCGAGGACGACTCGCTGGCCGAGTGGCGCCTGCACGCGGTGCCGCTGACCTCGCTGACGGTCAAGGCGCTCGAGGGCTACGACATCTCCAAGAAGGACGCCGAGCGGGCCAAGAACATGTTCGCGCTCGGGCTGCTGTCGTGGCTGTACCACCGCCCGACCGAGGGGACGATCCAGTTCCTGGAGGCCAAGTTCGCCAAGAAGCCGGAGATCGCCAAGGCGAACATCGCGGCCTTCCAGGCGGGCTGGAACTACGGCGAGACGACCGAGTCCTTCTCGGTCTCCTACGAGATCAAGCCGGCCACGCTCCGCCCGGGCACCTACCGGAACATCTCCGGCAACCAGGCCCTGGCGTACGGGCTGATCGCGGCGTCGGTGCAGTCGAAGCTGCCGCTGTTCCTCGGGTCCTACCCGATCACCCCGGCCTCCGACATCCTGCACGAACTGTCCAAGCACAAGCGGTTCGGGGTCCGGACGTTCCAGGCCGAGGACGAGATCGCCGGCGTGGGCGCGGCTCTCGGGGCCGCCTTCGGCGGGTCGCTCGGCGTGACCACGACCTCCGGCCCGGGCATCGCGCTCAAGGCCGAGACCGTGGGCCTCGCGGTGACCACGGAGCTTCCGCTGATCATCGTGGACGTGCAGCGGGCCGGGCCCTCGACCGGCATGCCGACCAAGACCGAGCAGACCGACCTGCTGATGGCGATGTACGGCCGCAACGGCGAGTCGCCGGTGCCGGTGCTGGCGGCGGCCACCCCGTCGGACTGCTTCACGATGGCGATCGAGGCGGCGCGGATCGCGCTGAAGTACCGCACGCCGGTCATGCTGCTGTCGGACGGCTACCTGGCCAACGGTTCGGAGCCGTGGCGCATCCCGGACATCGACGAGCTGCCGGACATCTCGGTGCTGTTCACCACCGAGCCCAACGGTGCGGACGGCACGACCTACCTGCCTTATCTGCGCGACCCGGAGACGCTGGCCCGCCCGTGGGCGGTGCCGGGCACGGCGGGGTTGGAGCACCGGATCGGCGGCATCGAGAAGGCCGACGGCACCGGGAACATCTCCTACGACCCGGACAACCACGACAAGATGGTGCGGCTGCGCCAGGCCAAGATCGACGGCATCGACGTGCCCGACCTGGTCGTGGACGACCCCGACGGCGACGCCCGGGTGCTCGTGCTCGGCTGGGGCTCGACGTACGGGCCGATCGCGGCGGCGGCCCGCCGGGTGCGCGCGAGTGGGCACAAGGTGGCCCAGGCGCACCTGCGGCACCTGAACCCGCTGCCCGCCAACACCGGCGAGGTGCTGCGCTCCTACGACAAGGTGCTGCTGCCGGAGATCAACCTCGGCCAGCTCGCCATGCTGCTGCGGGCCCGTTACCTGGTCGACGTGATCAGCTACAACCGGGTGCGCGGGCTCCCGTTCAAGGCCGCCGAGCTCGCCGCCGTCATTCAGGACGTGATCGAAAGTGACTGACACCCTCAACGGCAAGGGCCTGGCCCTCATCCCCCGTACGGACGTCAAGCAGACGCTGAAGGACTTCAAGTCCGACCAGGAGGTGCGCTGGTGCCCGGGCTGCGGTGACTACGCGATCCTGGCGGCGGTGCAGAGCTTCCTGCCCGAGCTGGGGCTCAAGCGCGAGAACATCGTGTTCGTCTCGGGCATCGGCTGCTCCTCGCGCTTCCCGTACTACCTCAACACCTACGGGTTCCACTCGATCCACGGGCGAGCTCCGGCCATCGCCACCGGGCTGGCCGCCTCCCGGCCGGACCTGTCGGTATGGGTGATCACCGGTGACGGCGACGCGCTGTCGATCGGCGGCAACCACCTGATCCACGCGCTGCGCCGCAACGTCAACCTGAACATCCTGCTGTTCAACAACAGGATCTACGGCCTGACCAAGGGGCAGTACTCCCCCACGAGCGAGATCGGCAAGATCACCAAGTCGACGCCGATGGGGTCGCTGGACAAGCCGTTCAACCCGATCTCGCTGGCGCTCGGGGCCGAGGCCGGGTTCGTCGCCCGGACCATCGACAGCGACCGCAAGCACCTGCAGGGCGTGCTGCGCCAGGCCGCCGAGCACCGCGGCGCCTCGCTGGTGGAGATCTACCAGAACTGCAACATCTTCAACGACGGCGCCTTCGACACCCTGAAGGACCCGGGCACCCGCGACGAGATCACCGTCCGGCTCGAGCACGGGCAGCCGATCGTCTTCGGCACCGGCGACAACGAACGCGCCGTACGGCTGTCGCCCACGGGCGGCGTCGAGGTCGTGCGCCGCGCCGAGGTCTCCGACGGAGAGATCCTCGTGCACGACGCCCACAACCCCGACCCGTCGCTGGCGTTCGCGCTGTCGCGGCTGGACGAGCCGGCGTTCGAGCACGTGCCGATCGGCGTCTTCCGCTCCATCGACCGGCCGTCGTACGACCAGCTCCTCAACGAGCAGGTCCAGACGGCCACGGCCGACAAGGGCACGGGCAGCCTCGCCGACCTGCTCCACGGCGGGGACACCTGGACCATCGGCTGACGTATCCGAGGGGCGGCTTCCCACGGGCCGCCCCTCACGGAAAACCCGCACGGCGTCTCCCGCATGAATAGGCTTCTCGGCTAGAGCATGAGCCACGCGACGCGTCAGGGAGGCCTCCATGAGGTGGGACAGCAGCCGTGTCCTGGTGACAGGCGCCACCGGGTTCATCGGATCCCGGCTCGCCCTGCACCTCACCTCTCTGGGCGCGCAGGTACACGGCGTCAGCAGGCGGGAGGTCGCTGACGACACGCTCATCTGGCACACCGTCGACCTCAGGGACGCCGAGGCCACCGGGGAACTCGTCCGCTCCGTCCGGCCGGACGTCGTCTTCCACCTCGCCGGAGAGGTGACCGGCTCGCGCGGCACCGAGTCCCTGATGCCCACGCTGACCAACACGGTGATGGGATCGGTGAACCTGCTCGACGCCGCGCGCGGCGCCGGCGTCCGGGTCGTGATGGCCGGCTCCATCGAGGAGGCCCGGTCGGAGCTGGGCGAGACACTGACCTCGTCCCCGTACGCCGTCGCGCGGTGGGCCGCGACGGGGTACGCGCGGCTGTTCCACCAGCTGTGGAATGTCCCGGTGACCGTCCTCCGGATCGCCATGGCGTACGGCCCCGGCCAGCCCGACACCACCAAGGTGGTCCCCTACGTCACGCTGTGCCTGCTGCGAGGCGAGAAGCCGCTGCTGACGGCGGGGAAGCGGCGCATGGACTGGGTGTACGTCGACGACGTGGTCGAGGCGTTCGTGCTCGCCGCCGAGAGGGAGGAGGCGGTCGGCCGGGTCTTCGACATCGGCACCGGCGACGGCATCGCCGTACGCGAGATCGTGAGCAGGCTGTATGAGCTGGCCGGCAACACGGCAACGCCACCGTTCGGCACGCGGCCCGAGCGCGTCATGGACGTCGAGCGGTTCGCCCATGTGGAGGAAGCCGCCGAGGTGCTGGGATGGCGCGCCGGAACGCCCGTCGACGAGGGGCTGAGGCGCACCCTGGAGTGGTACGGCCGGCGGCTGTGACGGTCACTTTCCCCTGTCGCGACCGAACAGTTCGACGAGGGCGGGCGGGGTCCAGCGCTTGGCGACCTGCCTGGCGTTGAACTTCCACGTCTCGCCCGGCCGCTCCTTGAACAACGTCGTGTGGTCCTCGGTGACCTCTTCTTCGGGACGGCCGTTGGTGTAGTAGTACAGCGCCATGGATCGCCGGGCCCGGTCCTCCGGGCAGGTCAGCGGATCGGGGTGGCCGTGGTTCGCGTCGTCCGTCGTGGCGAACAGCACGAACCTGTTGAAGACGGGCAGGATCTTGTGCTCGCAGACGGTCATGTCCTTGTTCCACAGCTGCAGGTGTCCGCCGTAGCTCTCCTCCCAATCCTTGTTCAGGTAGAGCAGGCCGTTCAGCCGCCGGTCGAGGTTGAGCCTGCGGCTCTTGTTGAAGTCGGCGTGCACCTTCAGGAAGCCGCCTGGGCGGATCTGGTGCAGGCCGCCGCCCTCCAGGTGAGGGTCGGACACCAGGTGCTTGATCCCGGTCAGCCGCTCCAGGAACTCCACGAACACACCGCCGTTGAACTCGGCGAGCAGGGCCCTGGTCGCCGGGCCCATCTTCTCCGTGTCGGCCAGGGCGAGCTTGATCTCGCGAGCGTCGTCGAACCGCTGCCAACTGGCGTCGCGAGGCTCGGGGAACTCGGACAGGACGGGCTCCAGCACGCTGGGCGGCAGGAAATCGTCGATGACCACGTGCCGGAACGGCTTGGCGTCGAGGAAATCCGCGCGCAGCCGATCGGCGATGGGGAACAACTCCTCACGCCTGAAGGTGAACGCCTGAACATCGTGCATGCCGCCAACCCCCTCGAACCCGCCGATCCCACTGGTGTACATATCGTGGCGGAGAAGTCCGCTCGTTACAGGGAAAGAGCCGACGCCTGAGGCGCTAGCATGCGCGTGGCCGGAACGTCGCAACCGTCGGAGCCCTGCCTCGGAGGCCCGTATGCCAGCCGTCCCCCGCGTCGCCGTCGTGATCGTCACCTACAACAGTGCGAAGATCCTCGGAGGATGCCTGGACTCGTTGGCGGCCGGAGCGCGGGGCGTCGATCTGCGCGAGATCGTCGTCGCGGACAACGCCTCCAAGGACGAGTCGGCGGACCTCGCCCGGCGAGCCGGGGCTACCGTGGTGCAGGTCGGCAGGAACGCGGGGTACGCGGCCGGTTTCAACGCGGGCGTGGCCGCCCTGGACCTGGAGCGGCTCGACGCTGTCATGGTCCTCGAACCCCGACTGCGCCTGCGGCCGGGCTGCCTGGCGCCGCTCGCCGCGGCACTGGACGAACCGGGCCGCGGCATCACCGCCCCACGTCTGGTGGGCCTGGACGGCCACACCCATCCCTCCCTGCGCCGGGCTCCCACCGTACGGCGGGCGTGGGCGGAGGCGTTGATCGGCGGACGGCTGGCCGGGCGCATCGCCGCCCTCGGCGAGGTGATCACCGACCCTGCCGTCTACGAGCGGCCGGGGCAGGCCGAATGGGCGACGGGCGCCGCCCTCCTCATGTCCGTTAAGGCGCTGACCGAGGTGGGGCCGTGGGACGAATCGTTCCTCCTGTACAGCGAGGAGACCGAGTACGCGCTGCGCGCCGCCGAGCGTGGCTGGTCCCTCTGGTACGAGCCGGCCGCCACTGTCGAGCACATCGGAGGCGACGCCAAGGTCAATCCCATGCTGGCCGCGCTGTTGACGGTGAACAAGGTCAGGCTGTTCCGCAGACGCCGCGGCCCCGTCTCCACCATGGCCTACTACCTCGCCGTGGTCGTCGGCGAGAGCATCCGCGCGCTACGCGGGCGACGAGCGGCGCGCGAAGCGGTGGTGTGGCTGCTGCGCCCCTCACGCCGCATCCAGGCTCTGCCCGACTGAAGAGCCATACCGGAACGGTTCCGTAGAGGCGCCCGATACCCGGTCACCGTAACGATCGACGCGACGCACGCGACTACTGAGGGGATGCTGTCGTGACGAGGGGGCCTGCCGGTGAGAATCAGCGTGTTCGGGCTCGGCTACGTCGGCTGCGTGTCGGCCGCCTGCCTGGCGTCGCGCGGTCACCAGGTCGTCGGCGTGGACGTCAATCCCCTCAAGGTGGACCTGATCGGACGCGGCCGGGCACCGGTGGTCGAGGAGCGGATCGGCGAGCTGACCGCCCAGGTCGTCGCCTCCGGTGCGCTGCGCGCCACCACCGATGCCGTCGAAGCCGTCAGGGAGAGCGAGCTGTCGCTGGTCTGCGTCGGCACTCCCTCCGCGTCCAACGGCAGCCTGTCCACCGCCTACCTGGAGCGGGTGGCCGAGCAGATCGGCGAGGCGCTGGCGGACCGGCGGGACTGGCACACCGTCGTGTTCCGCAGCACGATGCTGCCGGGCACCACCGCCTCGGTGCTCGTCCCCATTCTGGAGAAGGCCTCGGGCCGCACCGCCGGCGTCGACTTCGGCGTGGCGGTCAATCCGGAGTTCCTACGGGAGGGCACGAGCGTCCGCGACTTCTTCGACCCGCCGAAGACCGTCATCGGCGAACTTGATCCGGCCAGCGGCGACATGGTCGCCAGGCTGTACGGCGGGCTGCCGGGACAGGTGTTCCGGGTGCCGGTCACCGTCGCCGAGATGACGAAGTACGCCGACAACTCGTTCCACGGCCTGAAGATCGCCTTCGCCAACGAGCTCGGCGCCGTCTGCGCCGCTCTCGGGGTCGACTCCCACCAGGTGATCGACGTGTTCCTCGCCGACACCAAGCTCAACGTGAGCCCCGCCTACCTGCGCCCCGGTTTCGCCTTCGGCGGCTCGTGTCTCCCCAAGGACCTGCGTGGCCTCGTCTACGCCGCGCACCGGGCCGACGTCGCGGTGCCGCTGCTGTCCCACGTGCTGCCGTCGAACGAGGAGCACCTGCGCAGGGCCTTCGACCTGGTCGTCGCGGCCGGCAAGCGCCGGGTCGGGCTGTTCGGCCTGTCGTTCAAGCCGGGCACCGACGACCTGCGGGAGAGCCCTCTGGTCGAGCTCGCGGAGCGCCTCCTCGGCAAGGGCTACGACCTTCGCATCTACGACGCCAATGTTTCGATGTCCCGCCTTATCGGGACTAATCGGGACTACATTGAGAGCCGGCTACCGCACCTGAGCGAGCTGCTGTCCAACTCGGCCGAAGACGTGCTCGCGCACGCCGAGGTCTGCGTTGTGGGATGCGACGATCCCGCGGTCCTGGACGCACTCGTCCACGCAGGAGACAGGAACGTCGTCGATCTCATCCGCCTGCCCGACGCCGAGGAGCGTCGGCGACACCCGGGATACGTGGGACTTGGCTGGTAAGGCACTCATCCTGGTGGAGAACCTGTCCGTGCCGTTCGACCGGCGCGTATGGCAGGAAAGTCTCGCGCTGCGCGACGCCGGCTGGGAGGTGCACGTCATCTGCCCACAGGGCGCCAAGCGCGACACCGAACCGTACGCCGAGATCGACGGCGTCAGGATCCACCGCTATCCGCTCAAGGCCGCGACGGGCGGCCCGCTCGGTTACCTGCGTGAGTACGGCTCCGCCCTCTGGCACACCTACCGATTGGCCCGCCGGCTGGGCCCGATCGACGTCATCCACGCCTGCAACCCGCCGGACCTGTTCTTCCTGATCGCCAGGCTGCTCGGGTCCCGGGGCGCCCGGTTCCTGTTCGACCAGCATGATCTGGTGCCCGAGCTGTACCTGTCACGGTTCCAGCGCGGCCAGGACTTCCTCTACCGGCTGGTGTGCCGCCTGGAGCGGGCCACCTACCGAGCGGCCGACGTCGTCGTCGCCACCAACGAGAGCTACCGGGAGGTCGCGCTCACCCGGGGCGGCAAGCGCCCGGAGGACGTCTTCGTGGTGCGCAGCGCGCCCGCCGTCGAGCGGTTCCACGAGGTCCCGCCGCAGCCGGAGCTGAAGAAGGGCAAGCCGCACCTACTGTGCTACCTCGGCGTCATGGGACCCCAGGACGGCGTGGATTACGCGTTACGCGCCCTGGCGAAGCTGCGGGACGAGCAGAACAGAACCGACTGGCACGCGGCCTTCGTCGGCGCGGGGGACGCGTTCGACGACATGGTCCGGCTCGCCCGCGACCTCGGCCTGTCGGACCTCGTCGACTTCACCGGGCGCATCCCCGACGAGGACCTCCTCCGCTACCTTTCCACGGCCGACGTGTGCCTGTCGCCCGACCCGCTCAACCCGCTCAACGACGTCTCCACGATGAACAAGGTCATGGAATACATGGCCATGGCCCGCCCGATCGTCTCCTTCGACCTCCGTGAGGCGAAGGTCTCCGCCGGCGAGGCGGCGGTCTACGCGCCGCCGAACGACGAGTCGGAGTTCGCCAAACTCATCGCCATGCTCCTCGACGACCCGGAGGAGCGCCGCCGGATGGGTGCGATCGGGCGAGAGCGGGTCGCCGGCCCACTGTCGTGGGAGAACTCGCGGAAATCGCTGCTCGCGGCGTACGAGGCGGCCCGGACCCGGTGAAGCCGATCGCGAGCGTCGTCATCCCGGCGTTCAACGAGGAGTCGACCCTGGGCCGCTGCCTGGAACCGTTGCTGGCCGGAGCCGAGCCGGGCGAGCTGGACGTGGTCGTCGTCCCCAACGGATGCACGGACGGGACAGCGCTGGTCGCGCGGCGACTCGGGGCGAGGGTCGTGGAGTCGGCACGGCCGGGCAAGGCGAACGCGCTGTGCCTGGGCGACGCGGCGTGCTCGGTGTTCCCCCGCATCTATCTGGACGCCGACGTGCTGCTGGACACCGGATCCGCACGGGCCCTGGTTGCCGCGCTCGAGGATTCCGGCGCACTGGCCGCCGCGCCTGTCCCGGTGTGGGACCTGTCGGGTACCAGCCGTACGGCCCGGCGTGTCCACCGCGTGCACGAGCAGTTGCTGAAGCCGCGGCGGGCGCTGGCGGGCGTCGGCGTGTACGCGCTGAGCCGGGCCGGGCACGCACGAGTGTTCCCGCTTCCCGACGTGGTGGCCGACGACGAGCTGGTACACCGTAGCTTCGGCCCGCACGAGCGCGTGATCGTGCACGAGGCGCGATCGGTGGTGCGGCCGGCGCGGACGGTCAGGGCACACCTGCGCCGGCGCGTACGGGTCCGGCTGGGCAACCGGCAGCTGGCGAAGCTGGGTCTGCCGCGCCCGAGGGAAGGCTGGGACCTCGCGCGCTCGCGACGCTGGTCACGTCCCGGTCCGTGACCCCTCTGGACGCCGCCTGCTACCTGGCCGTCCTGCTCGCCGACCGCGCGCTGACCCGGAGAGAGTCGGCACGCGCGACCTCGATCACCTGGGCGACCGACACAACCAGTAGGTGAAGGGAAGCACATGCACGTGGAGCCCACCAGGTTTGAGGGGGTGCTGCTGTTCGTCCCCACGCCTCATCGGGACGACCGCGGACTGTTCACCCGGACCTTCGACGCCCGGCTCGCCGCCGAACACGGTCTCGATCCGAACACCTTCGTCCAGGACAGCCAGTCCCGCTCCCGAAGGGGGACCATACGTGGCCTGCACGGCAGGTCGGGACGAGGTGAGGCCAAGCTGGTCCGTTGCGCACGCGGGGCGATACTCGACGTGCTCGTGGACGCCCGGCCAGGCTCCCGCACGTTCGGCGAGCATCTGACGGTGCGGCTGGACGACGAGTCGTTCCACACCCTGTACGTCCCGCCGGGGCTGCTGCACGGCTTCCAGGCGCTTACCGAACAGACCGACGTCTGCTACCGAATCGACCGGGAGCACGACCCGGCCGAGGATCTCGCCGTGCGCTACGACGACCCCGATCTGAAGATCGACTGGCCGTTGCCGGTCAGCACGATCAGCTCCCGGGACCGGTCGGCGGGTACGTGGGCCGATCTTCGGGAACGTCTATCGCGATGAGATCGCTACTCCTGAGGGCCGCCCCTCTCGCGCTGCTGGTGGCGGCCTGCACCCCCGCGTCTCCGCAGAGCACTCCACCGGCCCGGCCGTCCCACACCGCCACCCCTACCCCCCAGGCCGGCGGATGCCGCGGCTATCCCACCCCGGCGTGCACCGGCGTGCCCAAAGGCACACGGCTCAAGACATTCCGTCCGAATTTCTACGGCGCCTACCGGGTGACTCAGGACGGGACCGTGCTGGACGGGGTGCACATCCCCGGCACGCTTCTGATCACCGCCCAGAACGTGACCGTACGCAACAGCCAGATCGACGGCGATGTGAAGAACGACTACGACGGCAAGATCTACCCCTTCACCATCAGCGACTC
>NZ_MWJN01000090.1:0-36131 GCF_002027145.1 Microbispora sp. GKU 823
GGGGATCTGGGCACGCCGCCGCCGCGGCGGGCCGAGGCGACCAGCTTGTCCGGCCGGTTCACGATCCGGCGACGCCGGCCCTCCTCCTGCCCGGGTGACTCCTGTGCGGTGAACTCCCCCGACGACCTGGCACCCTCGCCATGCCAGGTCGCCGGGGCGTCCGCGGGGCCGGGCGGCCGGTCGCGCCGCGGTCGCCGGGCTCGCCGGGGTCCTCGGGACTCCGGCCGCCGGAGCGGCTGTGGCGCGGTTCGCCCGTCCCGTGCGGCCCCGTCCCGTACGGCGCCGCGTACGGCCTGCGGCCGGTCCTGGGCCCGCGGTCGCGCGGTGCTGCCCGCTCCGGCCCGTCGCCTGCGTCCGTTCCGGGGCGCGGGGCCCAGATGCCGCCGGGTAAGTCCGGGTCGGGTGAGTCCGGGTCGGCGATCTTGCGATAGGGCCGGGTGTCCTCGTCGTCTCCCGGCTCGCCCGTGTCGTCCGGCACCGCGTCATCGGGAGCTGCGTCGTCGGGAATCGGGGCGGCGAACGGAGGCATCGCCCACGGAGACGGGCCGGGCGGCCGGTGGTGCAGCTCCGGCGGGGGCACGGAGGAGGGTTCGCCGTCGCGTCGACGGTCGCGCTCGTGGGGGCCCGAGGCCACGCTCAGTACCTCCTCCCCGGAGAGGTCAATCCGGACCGTTCCACCTGTGGTACGGCAAAGCGATCACAGTGATACCCCATCACGGATCCAGAGCAACACGGGAAAAGCGTGGGGGCCATACCTCTCTAGTGAGATTTATCGGGAGAGGGTCTGAATTGCCCACTTTCGGGCGATTATCAGCACGCCGATGCCGAAAACCGCGAACTGGACGGCCGATCCGATCAGCGCCTCCCAGGGCACCTCGCCCTGTTCCATCGCGCTCCCCATGTCCCCCGAGGCCGCGACGACTCCGAACGCCACGATGTTGTTGGTCGCGTGCAGGGCGATCGGCGCCTCCAGTCCGCCGGTGCGGACCGCCAGCCACCCCATGAGCATGCCGAACGCGAAGACGTAGGCGATCCCCCAGCCCGTGTAGCCGTGCGAGGCGGCGAAGGCCGCCGCGCCCACCAGGATCGCCGGCCACGGATTGCGCAGGTACGCCCCGAACCCCTGGATGATCCACCCGCGATAGGCGTACTCCTCCGCCGCCGACTGGAACGGCACCAGCAGCAGGATCACGATGACGGCCGGGAGGAACTGCTCCCAGCCCGCCCAGCGGAATCCGGGATCCACCCCGGCGGACATCAGCGTCCCCGCCTCGACCGCCTGGCCGAGCACGACCGACACCAGCGCGACCAGCAGGCAGGCCCCCAGCCACCGCCACCGCAGCCGCAGGGCCACCGACGACAGCGACCCCGGCGGTCTTCGCTGGAACAGCCAGGCCGCGCCGAGCACCAGCGGCAGCAGCAGCGCGATGACCCCCAGCTGGAACCCGAGGTCGAGGACGGGATCGGCGAACAGCCGGGTCCCCGTCCGCACCATGGGCACGCCGGTGACCAGCGAGACCACGAAGGCCACCAGGCCGACGGCGATCGAGAGCGCCAGGAAGGCCACGATGATCGCCGCCGTGCCGAGGATCGGCCGCCACCAGCGGTGCAACGGCGTACGGGCCAGGCGGTCGTAACGGGTGCCGGGCGGGGGCGGGACGTCCCAGCGGGTACGCGGGGGCGGCCCCCACGCATACGGCTGTGCGTACGGCCCCGGATACGGCCCCGGATATGACCACTGCGGCTGGGCCGCGGGGTGCGGCGGCGGCGGTGGCAGCGGCTGCGGCGGACCGGCCGGCCAGGCGGTCCCGCCCGCGTACGGCCCGGGCGCCAGGTAGGGACCGGGCATCTGGTTCGGGCCGGCGGCCTGATCCGGGCCCGGTGCCCGGGCGGATCCGGCTGTGGTTCGTTCATGTGTCCATTCTTCGCGTACCGCGGGCGATCAGCTGGGCGGGGTGAAGGAGCCGGACCGGGGAAGGCCGGCGGCTCGGCCCTTGGCCGCCACCACCAGGGCCATCTTCCGCGACGCCTCGTCGATCATCTCGTCCCCCAGCATGACCGCGCCCCGCTTCTCGACCGTCGTGTAGTACTCGTACGCGTCGAGGATGAGCTCGGCGTGGTCGTAGTCCTCCTGGGACGGCGAGAACACCTCGTTGGCCGCATCCACCTGCGACGGGTGGAGCACCCACTTGCCGTCGAACCCCAGGGCGGCCGACCGCATCGCCACCCGGCGGAAGCCGTCCAGGTCGCGGATCTGCAGGTATGGCCCGTCGATCGCCTGGAGGCCGTGCGCGCGGGCGGCCATCAGGATGCGCATCAGGATGTAGTGGTAGGCGTCCCCCTCGCCGTACCCGGGGGGCTGCTCGCCCACGACGAGCGTCCGCATGCCGATCGAGGCCATGAAGTCGGCCGGTCCGAAGACCAGCGTCTCCAGCCGGGGCGAGGAGGCGGCGATGTCGTCCGCGTTGACGAGGCCCCTGGCGTCCTCGATCTGCGCCTCGATGCCGATGCCGCCCTCGGGCAGGCCGGTGGCCCGCTCGATCTGGCCGAGGAGGGTGTCGAGCCAGGCCACGTGGGAGGCGTCCGCGACCTTCGGCAGCATGAGGCAGTCGAGCCGGTCGCCGGCACCTTCGACCACCTCGATGACGTCCCGGTAGGTCCAGCGGGTGGTGAGGTCGTTGACCCGGACGACGACCGTCTTCCCCGTCCAGTCGCCCTCCCTGAGCGCGGCGACGACGTTGCGGCGCGCCTCGTCCTTGGCACCGGGGGCGACGGAGTCCTCCAGGTCGAGGAAGACCTCGTCGGCGGCGAGACCCTGGGCCTTCTCCAGGAAACGAGGGTTGCTGCCGGGCACCGCCAGGCACGAACGTCGAGCGCGCATGGGCACACCGTAGCGCGGTGAATAAGCTCTTACTCATGAGGCCGGCGGTGATCGAAGAGGGCGCGAAGAAGTCCAACGTGCTGTGGCTCGGCCTGCCGTCCGGGGTCCGGCTGGCCTGGCACGTGTGGCACGACGGCGCGGTCTACGTGGTGACCGGCGGAGGGGAGCAGTCCCTGCCCGGGCTGGCCGAGGTCGCGGCCGGGCGGGGCGAGATCGAGGTCGTGCTGCGCAGCAAGGACAACGGCGCCGAGCTCGTCCGTTTCCCCGCCGTCGCCGAGGTGGTGGACCAGGCGGCCGCCCCCGAGGCCGTGGCCGCGCTGGCCAAGGAGCGCCTGAACGCCCGCGACGCCGCCGGTCTGACCGCTCGCTGGGCCGAGGGGTCCACCGTCGTACGGCTCGTCCCCAGGGCCTGACCCCGTCAGACGCGTACGGTCTCGGCGCGTCGGCGGCCTGGCGCTCGGAGCCGAGCCGAACGGTCGCGGTCTGGGCCAGCAGGGCCCCGGCGAGCACGATCACGCCTCCGGTGATCTGGGCGGCCCCCAGGCGCTCGCCGAGCAGCACCCAGGCGATCACCGCCCCCGCGATGACCTCCACCGAGGCGACCGTCGCCCCGACGGCGGCCGACAGCCGCCGCACGGCCGTGACCCCGGTCGTGTAGGCGACGACCGTGGCCACCACGACCAGCACCAGGGCGACCGCGGCGACGGGGACCGTGTGACCGGAGACCTCGACGGCGCGGGTGAACGCCGGCCAGTCGATGTTCCAGGGCCGGGAGACGGGCAGCAGGACCACCGCCGAGCCGAGCATGCCCCAGCCGATCAGGCCCAGCGTGTCCACGTCGTCGCCGAACGAGTCGCTCATCAGGAAATATCCGGCACAGCAGGCGGCGGCCACCAGACCGAGCAGCAGCCCGAGCGCGTCGAGGCGCAGGCCCTCCCAGACCTGCACGACGATCGCCAGCCCCACGACCGCGATGAGCGCCCCCAGGTAGGCCGAGCGCGGCAGCCGCAGCCGCCGGACGAACCGCACCCACAGGACCACCAGCACCGGCGAGGTGTACTCCAGCAGCAGCGCCACGCCGACCGGCAGCCGGGTGATGGCCACGAAGAACAGGCCCTGCACGGCCGCCACGGCGATCACGGCGTACGCCGCGAAGAACAGCAGGCGGTCGCGGGGGATGCGCAGCGCGCGCGGCCTGACGACGGCCAGGACCGCCAGCAGGAGCACCCCTGCCCCCGCCATGCGGACCCATACGGCCTCCAGCGGCGTGAGCCCCGCCATCCCGAGGAGCTTCGCCATCGGTCCGGAGAACCCGAAGCAGAAGGCCGAGACGCCCGCGATCGCCAGGCTGACAGCCCTCATCGTCACCTGCCCATGTAATTACCAATAAACGGCTTTGATCCTGTCATAACCCGGAGCGGTCCGCATCCTTGCGTAACCTGACAGAGTGGATCGGATCTTCGTGGCCCGCCTGGCGGGGCTGGCGGTCTTCGACCCGGCCGGCGACCAGATCGGCCGGATCCGGGACGTCGTCGTCTCGCTGCGGGGACCGCTGCTCCCCCGGGTCCACGGCTTCGTCGTCGAGGTCCAGCCACGCCGCCGGGTCTTCCTGCCGATCACCAGGATCACCAGCATCGAGGCCCGCGCCCTCATCTTCACCGGCAAGCTCAACATGCGCAGGTTCGAGTGCCGGGACGCCGAGACCCTGGCCATCGGGGAGATGCTCGACCGCACCGTCGAGTACAAGGGCGAGCGGGTGACCGTACAGGACCTCGCCATGGAGCAGCCGCGGCCGTCCGACTGGCTCATCACGAAGGTCGCGGTACGCCGCGGGACGCGGCGCAGGGGCGAGACCCTGATCGTCGACTGGGACGAGGTCACCGGCTTCGCGGGGATCCAGAAGGACCAGGGCGCGGCCAACCTGCTCGCCGTCTTCGAGGCGCTGCGCCCGGCCGACCTGGCGAACATGCTGCACGAGCTGCCCACCAAGCGGATGGCCGAGGTCGCCGCCGCCCTGGACGACGACCGGCTCGCCGACGTGCTGGAGGAGCTGCCCGAGCGCGACCAGGTGCTCGTGCTGAGCCGGCTGCACCGGGAGCGTGCCGCCGACGTGCTGGAGGAGATGAGCCCCGACGACGCCGCCGACCTGCTGCAGGAGCTGCCCGCCGAGCAGGCCGAGGGGCTGCTGCGGCTCATGGTGCCGGAGGAGGCCGCGCCGGTCCGGCGGCTGCTCACCTACGGCGAGTTCACCGCCGGCGGCATGATGACGACCGAGCCGGTCGTCCTCCCGCCGACCTCCACCGTGGCCGAGGCCCTGGCGCACATCCGTCAGGAGGAGCGGCCCCCCGCCATCGCCGCCCAGGTGTACGTGACCCGCCCGCCGACCGAGACGCCGACGGGGCGCTTCCTGGGGGTGGCGCACTTCCAGCGACTGCTCAGGGAGCCGCCGTCGACGCTGCTCGGCAGCGTGATAGACATCACCGTGGACCCGATCAGGCCCGAGCTCACGGTGCACGAGGTGGCGGCCTACCTCGCGACGTACAACCTGGTCGCGGTCCCCGTCGTGGACGAGCTGAGCCGCCTGCTCGGCGCGGTGACCGTCGACGACGTGCTCGACCACATGCTGCCGGAGGACTGGCGGGAACGCCCATGACAGAACGCCTCGACCAGCCGCGCGAACTGACCTACCGCCTGCGGCTCTACTACGACCCCGAGGCGTTCGGCGAGTTCTCGGAGCGGTTCGCCCGGTTCCTCGGCACGGCGCGGTTCATCGTCTACATGACCGTGTTCGTCGGGGTGTGGCTGCTGTGGAACGTGTTCGCGCCGTACAAGTTCGACCCCTATCCGTTCATCTTCCTGACCCTGATGCTCTCGCTCCAGGCGTCGTACGCCGCGCCGCTGATCCTGCTGGCGCAGAACCGGCAGGCCGACCGCGACCGCATCCAGTACGAGCAGGACAGGGTGACGGCCGAGCGCAACCAGGCCGAGATCGAGTACCTCACCCGGGAGATCGCCGGCCTGCGCATGGCGCTCGGCGAGGTGGCCACACGCGACTACATCCGCTCGGAGCTCCAGCGTCTGCAGGACGAGCTGACCGCGGATCCGCCTAGATCGCGTGGGGCGGGTTCGGAGGATGCCCGCTGAGTCCATAGCATGGATTCATGGCACCATCCCCTGAACTGGTCATGGCCGCGCTGGCGACGGTGAACGACCCGGAGATCCGCCGGCCGATCACCGAGCTCGGCATGGTCAAGAACGTCGACATCTCCCCCGACGGGGTGGTGCGCGTTGGCGTGTACCTGACCGTCGCCGGCTGCCCCCTGAAGGACACCATCACCCGCGACGTCACCGGGGCCGTGTCCCGGATCGACGGCGTGTCCCGCGTCCACGTGGACATGGACGTCATGAGCGCCGAACAGCGCAAGGAACTGCAGACGAAGCTGCGCGGCGACCGCGGGCCGGAGAAGGAGATCCCCTTCGCCAAGCCCGGCTCGCTGACCCGCGTGTTCGCGGTCGCGAGCGGCAAGGGCGGCGTCGGCAAGTCGTCGGTCACGGTGAACCTCGCCGCGGCGATGGCCTCCCAGGGCCTGAAGGTGGGCGTCGTCGACGCCGACATCTACGGCCACTCGGTGCCGCGCATGCTCGGCGTGAGCGAGCGGCCCACCAAGGTCGAGGACATGATCATGCCGCCGGTGGCGCATGACATCAAGGTCATCTCGGTCGGCATGTTCAAGCCCGAGGGCAACACTCCGGTGGTCTGGCGCGGCCCGATGCTCGACCGCGCGCTGTACCAGTTCCTCACCGACGTCTACTGGGGCGACCTCGACGTCCTGCTGATGGACCTGCCCCCGGGCACCGGCGACATCGCGATCTCGGTCGCCCAGCGCCTGCCCACGGCCGAGATCCTGGTCGTGACGACCCCGCAGCAGGCCGCCGCCGAGGTGGCCGAGCGCGCCGGGTCGATCGCCGCCCAGACCCACCAGCAGATCGCGGGCGTCATCGAGAACATGGCGTGGCTGCCCTGCCCGCACTGCGACGAGCGCATCTCGGTGTTCGGCGAGGGCGGCGGCCAGACCGTGGCCGACGCGCTGACCCGCACGCTGGGCGCGCGCGTGCCGGTGCTCGGCCAGGTGCCGATCGACATGCGGCTGCGTGAGGGCGGCGACGAGGGCAAGCCGCTCGTGCTGACCGACCCCGACGCCCCGGCGGCCGCGGAGCTGCGCCGGATCGCGGCCGGGCTCGGCAAGAAGTCGACCAGTCTCAAGGGCCTGAAGCTCGACATCTCCCCGGTCAAGCACTAGCTGGGACCGGGGGCCGGATCAGGTCGCCTCGTTGTCGTACGGCGGGATCTCCCCCACGCCCAGTTCCGGCGTGGGGGCGACCGGCTCGGCCGTCGTCGTCGCCGAGGTGCCGTTCCAGTCGTTCTCGAGGTCGTCGAGCAGGTGCTTGCGCACGAAGTTCTTGGGGTTGAGGTCGGCCGGGTCGAAGTTGGCGAACTCGGGCCCCATGTTGGCCTGCAGGTCGGCCTTCGCGTTGTTGGCCATCTGCCGGAGCTGCCGCAGCGTACGGCCCGCCTGCGAGGCGGCCTGAGGCAGCTTCTCCGGTCCGAAGACGAGTAGGGCGATCACCACCAGCGCCAGGGCCTCCCCCCAGCCGAGTCCGAACATGGCGATCTCCTCCTGCACGTGCGACTGAAATCAGACTAATGCCCGCGCACCGAGCTGTGGACAGGGGACGCCCTGCTTCATGGGCCCGGCTTCAAGAAGGCCTGTTCATGAAGGCCTGTTCATGAGGGCCGCGCGCTGGGGGCGGGGGCCGCGCCGACCGTGACCGTCGCCGTCCGCACCTCGCCGTCGTGCCGGAACTTGATCCGCACCTGGTCGCCTGGGGCCTTGCTGCGGATGGTGACGATCAGTTCCCGGCTGTCGCTCACGGGCTGGCCGTCGACCTCCAGGATGACGTCCCCCGCGTGCAGGCCCGCCTTCGCGGCCGGACCTCCCGGCGTGACCGGCACGGCGCCGCCCTCCGTCTGCGTCGCGATCCGCACCCCCTGGCCCTGGTAGCTCTGGTCGATCGTGATGCCGATCCTGGAGGTGCGGGCCGTTCCGGTGGTGATGAGCTCCTGGGCGATCCGGCGCACCTGGTTCACCGGGATCGCGAAGCCGAGGCCGATGCTGCCGGACTGCTGGCCCAGCAGGGAGCCGCCGACGGTGGCGATCGCCGAGTTCACCCCGATCACCTGGCCCGCGGCGTTGACCAGGGGGCCGCCCGAGTTGCCGGGGTTGATGGCGGCGTCCGTCTGGATCGCGTTGATGAGCGCGTAGTCGGACCCGGTGCTGCCGCCCGCCTCGACGGGCCGGTTGAGCGAGCTGACGATGCCGGTGGTGACCGTGCCGCTCAGGCCGAGGGGCGAGCCGACCGCGATGACCGGGTCGCCGACGACCACGCCGTCGGAGTTGCCGAGGGGCAGCTCCGGCGCCTTGACGGCCCCGTCGGGCTTCACGACCGCGATGTCGGAGTTGGGGTCGCGGCCGACGACGCGCGCCCCCGAGGAGGTGCGGTCGTTGTAGCGGATGCGGATCTCCCCGGCCTGTCCCGCGACGGCCACGACGTGGTTGTTCGTGACGATGTAGCCGCCCTTGATGACGAAGCCCGACCCGGTGCCCGACTCGCTGTTGCCCTTGACCTCCAGCGAGACCACGCTGGGCAGGACCTTGGCGGCCACCCCGGCCACCGACTCCGGCGGCCGGGCCGTGGGCTGTTTCGACGGCGTGCTCAGCGCGTATCCGGGGTCGATGCCGGAGGACGGACGCGTCAGCAGGAACGTGCCCCAGCTCGCCACCCCGCCCGCCACGAGCGCGATGACCACGGCCAGGGCGGCGTACAGCGCGATGTTGGGGCCGCGCGGCTCCCGCTGCGGCGCGACGGGGTACAGCGGCGGCGGGGCCCAGCCGGGGCCCATGCCGTACGGGCCGGTGGAAGGCGGAGGGCCGCCCGGAGAGTCCTGCGGCCCCTCCCCCGCGGGAAGGAACTCGGGCCGGTCCGACGCGCCGAACGGACGCGTGTTGTCGGTCATCGCGGCAGTCACTCCTCGCACACGGCGTCATCCGCTGGGCAGCCGCGGTAACGAGGAAAGCGGCACACGACGGCTACGGTGTCCGATCGTATGCCGATTCCTCGTATCAGCGCGAAAGTCCCCTGGTTACGCTGGGTGACGGGGTGGGTGACACGCTCACCACGGGCGCCCTGTTCTGGGCGGGATGCTGTACGAACATCTGGCCGGGCGTCGGGTTCGGGGTGGCCGTGGATCCCCCGGCCATGAGCATGGTGCCGAGGGCGACTGCGGCGCCGGCCATTCCCACGGCGACGTATCCCGCCCGTCGGGCCCTTCCGGGCCGTCCAGGCCCTGATCGTCCCTCGTCCCGGCCCCGGGGCCGGTTGTCCATGGGCCCTGCGGCGTGCATGCCGGGTAGCCGCCCGGCTCCGAAGGCCGGGTGGTCGGGAAAGGGCCGCATACGCGGCGGCAACGGCCCTCCCGGCTCCGCCATGCGGAGCAGCGACATCGTGAGGTCCGCCGGCATGGCGGGCGGATCCATGGACCGCAGGCGGGTCTTCAGCGCCCGCATCGCGTCGACTTCCGCACGGCAGTCCGCGCAGAACGTCAGGTGCGCGAGCGCGCGCTCCCGCTCGTTGTGACTGAGTTCGCCGTCGATGAGCGCGGAGACGCGCTCGCCAAGATGACTCACAGTCCCTCCCTGCTGATTGAAGGGGGGGTTTGATCGCCGTTCCGGTTCGCGGAGGGCGCCCGGTGGTCGAGTGCCTCCCGCAGTTGGGCGCGGCCGCGGTGAATGCGGCTGCGCACCGTGCCGAGTTTCACGCCGAGCGTCGCGGCGATCTCCTCGTAGGACAGTCCCTCGATGTCGCACAGCACCACGGCCGCCCGGAACTCCGGCGCCAGGGCGTCGAGCGCGGCCTGGATGTCGGGCTCCAGGTGCGCGTCGTCGTACGCCTGCGCCGGGGACGGCTCGCGGCCGTGCAGCCGCTCGGCGGCGTCGTCCGCCAGCCCCTCGAAGCGGATGCGCTGCCTGCGCCGCGCCATGTCGAGGAAGAGGTTCGTCGTGATCCGGTGCAGCCACCCCTCGAACGTGCCCGGGGTGTAGCTCGACAGGGACCGGAAGACCCGGACGAAGACCTCCTGCGTGAGGTCCTCGGCGTCGTGGACGTTGCCCGTCAGCCGATAGGCCAGCCGGTAGACCCGAGCGGAATGAGTTCGGACGACCTCCTCCCAGGTGGGAGGCGTCCAGTCGGACACCGAAGTCTCCGCCTGGTGGTCGTGCTCGTCCACCGGCATTCCTCTCTGCAGGATCGTCGCTACAGCCATAGTGCCTGGTTTCGCCCCTTCCTGCGCACCGCGGGCTGAGCGGTCTCGAACAAAGACCGTTCAAAGCGTGCAACGTCCCCGTTGTGGCGTGAGTTCCCGTTCCGGTCCGACTCCCCTAGGCTGCGTCCAAGATGAAGCAGGGGAGGGAGAGGCCGATGGCGACACCGGCCAGCCTGGAGTACGCGGAGGAGTTCGTCCCGGAGGACGAGATCCTGCGGACCGCGCGCCGGCGTGGCATCGAGGTCGGGGCGCGCCCGATCCTGCCCGGGTGCGGAGCGGCGCTCTGCTTCCTCGCCACCGTGGCGAACGCGCGCTCGGTGGTGGAGGTCGGCACCGGATGCGGGGTCTCCGGCCTGTGGCTGCTGCGCGGCATGCGCCCGGACGGGACGCTCACGAGCGTGGACGTGGAGCCCGAGCACCAGCGCATGGCGCGCCAGACGTTCGCGGAGGCGGGGTTCTCCGGCAGCCGCATCCGCCTGATCGGCGGCCGCGCGCTCGACGTCCTCCCCCGCCTCGCCGACGGCGGTTACGACATGGTCTTCTGCGACGCGGCCAAGCAGGAGTACATCGACTACCTCACCGAGTCGGTGCGGCTCCTGCGCCGAGGTGGGGTCGTCGTCTTCGGCGACGCCTTCTGTGACGACCAGGTGGCCGACCCCACCCAACGCGACCCCGACACGGTCGCGATCCGGGAGCTGGGCAAGCTCGTCAGGAACGACGAGCGGCTGCGCCCGCTGATGCTGCCGCTCGGCTCCGGGCTGCTGGCCGCCGTCAAGCTCGTCTGACCGGAGCCCGCCGAGCGCTCCACTGGAGCGCTCACGTCATCTTGTACGCCCGCAGCAGGGTCTGCTTCGCCCCGCAGCGGGCGAACCGCAGCTTGTACGGCTTGCTCACGCAGGCCCAGAACTCGATCTTTCCGCTGTTCATCTTCCGCGTCTTCTGCTCGACGCAGTCGACGTCCTTGTAGAAGTTCATGTAGCGGTAGGTGTGACCCTTGTAGCGGATCTTGACCATCGCGTAGCGGTGGTCGGTGCTGCGGTCGCAGATGATGACCGTGTTGCGATCGGTCAGCGTGGCCTCCGCCAGGGCGTTGCCGTGGCCGTCGCCGATCCGCGCCGTCGCGAGCGGCGAGGCGGACGCGGAGGCGGCGGTGCCGACGGTGGCGGTGGCGAAGGCCAGACCGGCGACGGCCGTGGCGAGCAGCAGCTTCTTCATCGCGGTTCCTTTCCGTTTTGTGCGACTTCCGCTGTTTCTTCCAGGGGGTTGGAGAGCGGAAGTCGCCGGAAAGTTCGCAGCGGCGGTCAGGCGCCGTTCACGGAAACGGTGGTGAGGTAGCGGAGGAGCAGGCGGACGCCGAAACCGGTGCCGCCCTTGGTGATCTCGCCCTCGTCGGAGGTGGACCGCGCGGGCCCCGCGATGTCCAGGTGGGCCCAGGGCCGCCCGCCGGTGAACTCCCGCAGGAACAGGGCGGCGGCGATGGACCCCGCCGCGCCCGACATCGTCCTGTCGACGTTGGCCAGGTCGGCCACGTCGGAGTCGAGCATCGCGCGGTAGTCCTCCACGAGCGGCATCCGCCACAGCCGCTCCCCGCCGGCCTCCCCGGCGGCGATCAGGTCCGCGGCCAGCGTCTCGTCGGTGGCGTAGAGCGCGCCCAGGTTCACGCCGAGCGCGACCTTGGCCGCGCCGGTCAGCGTGGCGACGTCGATCACGATGTCCGGGTCCAGTTCGGCGTCCGCGTACGCCAGGGCGTCGGCCAGCACGAGACGGCCCTCGGCGTCGGTGTTCAGCACCTCGACCGTGCGCCCGCCGTACTGGGTGATGACGTCTCCGGGCCGCTGCGCGGAGCCTGAGATGGAGTTCTCCGCGCACGCCACGAGGCCGGTGACCCGCACCGGCGCCTCGAAGGCCGCCAGCGCGCTCATCGCGGCGATGACGGCGGCGCCGCCCGCCATGTCGGTCTTCATCGCCTTCATGCCCTCGGTGGGCTTCAGGGACAGGCCGCCGGTGTCGAACGTGATGCCCTTGCCGGCGAGCACCACGTGGGCGCGCGGGTTCTCCGGCGTGTAGGAGAGCTGGACCAGGCGCGGCGGGCTGACCGATCCCTGCCCGACCGCCCGGATGCCGCCGAACTCGCCGAGCTCGGGCCCCTCCCACACGCGTACGCCGAGCCCGGACTCGGCGGCGACGGCCTTCGCCTGCTCGGCGAGCCAGGCGGGCGTCTTCACCGAGGACGGGGTGTTGACCAGGTCGCGGGCGAGCGCGGTGGCACGCGCGACCGCCTCGCCGCGCTTCAGGTCCCGCTCGTCCCCGCCGACGAAGACGATCTCCCCGACCGGCTTCGTGCGGCCGTTGCCGATGGTGAACGTGTACGCCGCGAGCAACGCGCCCTCGACCAGGGCGGCCGCATCCCCCTCGGACGGGACGACGACCGACAGCGACGCCCTGCCCTTCGCGCGCCTCGCGACGGCCGCTCCGGCCTTGCGCAGCGCGGCGGCCGAGCCGTCGCCGGTGCCGTACAGCAGCACGCGCCGCACGCCGCCGTCCCTGGCGGTGGGCACCTCCACGACCTCGCCCGGCTCTCCCTTGGCCTCGTGGTGCGCCAGCAGCGCGTCCACCGGCACGGGGGACTCCAGCCAGGGCGCCGCGGCGACGACCGGTCCAGGGCCGAAAGGCACGGCCACCAGGTCGGCGTCCGGCGCGGGCCCGGCACCGTGAGGACCGGTGACGCCGTGAGGACCGGTGAGGACCGGCGTGGTCTCGATGGGCACGTCCACCTCCAACAGGGCGGCCCCGGGGCGGGATCACCCGCCGCCAGGGCCGTTAATCGAACAGGTCGGCTGACGGATCAGCCGACCACCTTCTTGAGCGCGTCACCGAGGGCGCTGGCCTCGTCCGCGGACAGCTCCACGACGAGTCGGCCGCCACCTTCGAGAGGGACCCGCATGACGATGCCCCGTCCTTCCTTGGTGACCTCCAGCGGACCGTCACCGGTCCGCGGCTTCATCGCCGCCATGCGTGTATCCCTTCCCGCGTTGTCGGCCGCCCCGGAGGGTAACCGGCGTATTCACGTTTCTGTGATGTTCTATTATCCCGCCTCCGAGCTCAAAAAGGTAACGGCCCGGATCCGGTCAGTGGATCAATGCGGCGGGACACGCGTTGTGGGCGGACCGGACGTGACCCCACACTGGGTGGGGTGAACGCCCGAGCCGCGCTTTTCGATCTCTATGGGGACCACCTTCGCACCCGTGGCGGCCGTGCCTCCGTGGCCGCGCTCGTGAGGCTGCTCGCGCCGCTCGACATCGCGGCGCCGGCCGTCCGTACCGCGATATCCCGCATGGTCCGGCAGGGCTGGCTCGACCCCGTACGGCTGCCGCAGGGACCGGGGTACGCGGTCACGCCGAAATGCGAACGCAGGCTCGACGAGACGGCGGCCCGCGTCTACCGGCGGGGCGACACACCGTGGGCCGGCCGCTGGCACGTCCTCGTGCTCGAACCGGTCAGGGACCGGGCGCGGCGCGAGCGGCTGCGCGCCGACCTCGCCTTCCTCGGGTACGCCCCGCTGTCGGAGACGACCTGGATCGGCCCGCGGCCCTCGCCGGAGCTCGACGCGCTGCGGATCCCCGGCCACCGGTTCGACGCCGCGTACGAGGGCGACCCGCGCGACCTGCTCGCGCGCGCGTGGGACCTGGACGCCATCGGCAGCGCGTACGAGGATTGGCTGGCCAGCGCGGCGGACCTGGTGGGCTCGCTGCCGGAGGACGCCCCGGACGATCGGGTCTTCGCGGTCCGCAGCAGACTGGTGCACGGCTGGCGCAACTTCCTGTTCCGCGACCCCGGGCTGCCCGCCGACCTGCTGCCGCCGGGCTGGCCGGGTGAGAAGGCGCGCACCTTCTTCGAGCAGGAGGCCGCCCGGCTGCTGCCCGCCGCCGCCGCGTTCGTCGAGCGCAATCTGACCATGAGCTGATGACGACCTGAATGGAGCCGCCCGAGATGACCGTGACGTATGACGTCGACGAAGCCGTCGCCACGATCACGCTGAACCGCCCCGACGCGATGAACTCGCTGACCGTCGCGATGAAGACCGCCCTGCTCGCGGCCGTGCGGCGGGCCGCAGACGACGCGTCGGTGCGGGCCGTGCTCCTGACCGGCGCGGGCCGGGCCTTCTGCGCCGGGCAGACCTGCGCGAGCACGCCGACAACCTCGACCGGGGCCTCGGCCTGGCGAACACCGTGCGCGAGCACTACAACCCGGTCGTGCTGGCCGTCGCCACGACGGGCAAGCCCGTCGTGGCCGCGGTCAACGGGGTGGCCGCCGGGGCGGGGGCCTCGCTGGCGTTCGCGTGCGACTTCCGGGTGGCGGCCGAGAACGCGAAGTTCTCGATGGCGTTCACCGGGATCGGGCTCGCGCCCGACTCCGGCGCGTCCTGGACCCTCCAGCGGCTCGTCGGCCCCGCGCGCGCCCGGGAGATGCTGCTGCTCGGCGACGTCGTGGACGCGACCAGGGCTCTGGAGCTCGGCCTGGTCGGACAGGTGGTCCCGGCCGACCGGCTGGCGTCCGCCGCCCGCGACCTCGCCGTACGGCTCGCGCAGGGGCCCACCAGGGCGTACGCCGCGACCAAGGCGGCGCTGGACCACGCGGCGTCGTCCTCCCTCGCCGAGGCGCTGGAGCGAGAGGCGGAGCTTCAGGACGAGTGCGCGGCCACCGCCGACCACGCGGCGGCGACCAAGGCGTTCCTCAAAAAAGAAAGGCCTCGCTTCGAAGGCCGGTAGGCGCTTCGAAGCCATCAAACACAGCGAAGGCCGGTAGGCGCTTCGAAGCCATCAAACACAGCGAAGGCCGGTAGGCGCTTCGAAGCCATCAAACACAGCGAGGGCCGGTAGGCGCCTCGAAGCCATCAAACACGGCGAAGGGCGCTGACCTGGGCGGTGACGGCCTCGCGGACGTGGCAGTCGGCGACGTGGTCGTTCACCAGGCCGATGGCCTGCATCAGGGCGTACGCCGTGGTGGGGCCGACAAAGCGGAAGCCCTGCTTCCTGAGCTCCTTGGCCAGCGCCGTGGAACCGGCGGTGCGGGCCGGGACGTCGGCGAGGGTGGCCGGGACCCTGCCGGGCTCCTCGGCGTACTTCCACACCAGCGTCGACAGCCCGCCCGGCACCTCCAGGGCGGCGCGGGCGTTGGCGACGGCCGCCTCGATCTTGGCGCGGTTGCGCACGATGCCCGCGTCGGCGAGCAGGCGCTCCACGTCGCCCTCGTCGAAGGCCGCCACCGCAGGGATCGAGAACCCGGCGAACGCCTTGCGGAAGTTGTCGCGCTTGCGGAGGATCGTCAGCCACGACAGGCCGGACTGGAACGCCTCCAGGGTGATCCGCTCGAAGACCAGGTCGTCCCCGCGGACCGGACGGCCCCACTCCTCGTCGTGGTAGGCGACGTAGTCGGGCGACGTGCCCGCCCATCCGCAGCGGACCAGTCCGTCGTCGTGCACTGTCACCATGCCTCTTCCGCGTCGGCGCGGTCGCCGTCCCAGCCCTCGCGGGCCGTGGCCGAGGGCACCTCCGGCTCACGCTCGGCCCGGCTCCCGGCGTCGTCCGCCTGCTTCGTTTCGGCCTGCTTCGTCTCCTCGCGGGCCTGCGGCCGCGCGTACGACAACTCGGCCACGCGCTGCTCAAGCACCGCGATGCGGGTGTCGCGCTCCCCGAGCGCGACCGAGACGCGGTGCAGCGTCTCGTCCACCGCCTGCGTGCTGTAGCCCACGAGCCCGATTGGCAGTTGGAGCGCGATCAGGTCGGCGGGAGTCATCTGACCGGCCGCGGGCAGGTCGAGCGGCGGCGCGTCAGGGGGGAACTCCGCCATCTCGCCGCCGTGTCCCAGCGAGACCATGACCACACAGGCGATCACGGCGAGTCCGGCGATGACGAGTACGACCAGCACATACGAATCGTGCCACAACTCTTTTGCGTGCGAGCATGGAAGCATGACGCGCGTGATCGGGCCCGACGACGAGATCGAGCCCGGCTGGGTCGAGGCCGCCTCGCTGCCGGAGGTGTCCGCGCTGGCCCGGGCGGGACACACCGTCGTGGTGACGCTCCCCGGCGACGAGACCGAGGCGATCGCGGCCGCCGCCGCCTACGCCTGGGCGGGCGCGAGCGTCTTCCGGACGTCCCACGACGTACGGCAGGCCCTCGACATGACCGAGGCCCTGCTGGGCCGCCGTCCCCCCGCCCTGGCCCGCCGCGGCCTGGCCTGATCAGGACTCGCCCAGTTCCTCGCCCGTGGGGCTGAGGTGGAGGGCAGGCCGCTCCAGCAGGTCGAGCGCCTCCTCCACCGTGGTCGCCCACGAGATCGCGTCGAACACGTTCGGCCGCGTGAAGCCCTGCTCGTACATGCCGTCGACCAGGTCGCGCAGCGGCCCGTACAGGCCCCACGGGTCGAGGACGACCAGTGGCCGCTCGTGCATGCCGAGCACCCGGGAGGTCCAGATCTCGAACAGCTCCTCCAGGGTGCCGATGCCGCCCGGAAGCACGAGGAACGCGTCGGACCTGGCGTCCATGATCCCCTTGCGCTCGCGCATGTCGGCGGTGACGATCAGCTCGTCGGAGTCGGTGTCGGCGATCTCGACGTCGACCAGGGCCTGGGGGATCACGCCGACCGTGTGGCCGCCGCCGTCGCGGACGGCCCGGGCGACCTCGCCCATGCAGGAGACGATGGCGCCCCCGCTCACGAGGCCGTGGCCGCGGCGGGCCAGTTCGGCGCCCACCTCCCGGGCGAGGTCGAGGTACTTCCGGTCGATCTTCTGGCTGGACGAGCAGTACACGCAGACGAACACATCGCAACCCTACTGAGTGGCGGCGCGCCGGTCGGCCTCCACGATGAGGCGCACGGCCTCGTCGGGGTCGTCGGTGACCGAGACCAGCTCCACGTCCTGCGGCGAGACCTTCCCGGTGGCCAGCAGCGTGTCGCGGATCCAGTCGATCAGCGGCGACCAGAACGAGACGCCCATCATGATCACCGGGAACGAGGTGACCTTCCGCGTCTGCACCAGGGTCAGCGCCTCGAACAGCTCGTCGAGCGTCCCGAACCCGCCGGGCAGGGCCACGAACCCGCTGGCGTACTTGACGAACATCGTCTTGCGCACGAAGAAGTAGCGGAACTCGATGCCGAGGTCCACGTAGTCGTTGAGGCTCTGCTCGTGCGGCAGCTCGATGCCGAGGCCGACCGAGATGCCGCCGGCTTCGAGTGCGCCCTTGTTGGCCGCCTCCATCACGCCGGGGCCGCCGCCGGTGATCACCGCGTAGCCCGCCTTGGCGAGCGCCGCGCCGAGCTTCACCCCGAGCTCGTACTCGGGGGTGTCGGGACCGGTGCGGGCCGAGCCGAAGACTGTCACCGCCGGGGGAAGGTCGGCGAGGGCGCCGAATCCCTCGACGAACTCCGACTGGATGCGCAGGACGCGCCAGGGGTCTTCGTGGAGCCAGCCGGTGGGGCCGCGGCGGTCGAGCAGGCGCTGGTCGTGGGTCGAGTCCGGGACGAGGCCGCCGCGGACCAGCGACGGACCCTGCCGGCGTTCGGGTCGGGTGTGGTTCATGACGGTCACGCTAACGGTCGGGGCCGGGAACGATGCAAGGCGCGCGAACTACCCGATTAGTTATGCCCCAAACGTCATACTGCGTCCCAAACATCTGCCCGGTCTCAATAGCATCGGAACTCGTGAGAGAGCCACCCCCCACGAGCACAGCCGTCTTCGTCGACCACAGCGGTCGCAGGAGCAAGGTGCTGACCGTCACCGCGATCGTCACCGGAGTGCTGGTCACGGCTCTCACGGTGACTCTGCTGGTCGGCGTGCTCGGCGGCATGGTCGGCGACTCCGGGCTCCCCGCGCTGAACTGGCCGGGGCAGGATGTTCGACCGGACGCGGCGCATCCGCAGTCGCGCTCGCCCAGCCCCTCCCGCTCACCGGAGACAAGCATCTCCGCCCAGCCTCCGGCACCGACGCCCGCCGCCCGCCCCACGCGGACGGCCACCTCGCCCGCCGCTCGGCCGTCCGCCTCACGGCCGGCCCGCCCATCCGCCTCCCCGCCCTCCGTCCCGTCCCACGTCCCCTCCTCTGCGCCGACCCGGCGCCCTCGCCGTCCGAGACCGGCGGAACCACCTGCGGAACCATCGCCCGAGGTCACGGAGCGCCGACGGCGAACCCCGGCCACGGCGGCACACCGCCGGGTCAGGTCGACCGGACGCGCGGACCCAAGTGAAGGGGGTGAGCACACGGTGATGGCAGGACGACGCGGCAAGCGGGCCGACCCCCGCGGCCACTGGTTCCTCGTGGCGATGGCGGCCCTGCTGACGACCGGCGCGCTGCTGCTCAACGGCTTCGCGAACAACGTCGTCGGCGAGACGCACGCGCCCCCTGCCGCGGGCGAGGAGCACTCCGCCGAGCTCGAGCGAGTGCGCTCGGGCGGGCCGGTCGTGAACGCCTCGGGGCCGCTCCCTCGCAGCGTACGGCCGACCGCCCGGACGGTCGCGCTGACCTTCGACGACGGCCCAGACCCGAAGTGGACCCCGCGGATCCTCGACGTGCTGCGCAGGCACGGCGCCAAGGCGACCTTCTTCGTGGTGGGCGCCCACGCGGCCGAGCACCCCGAGCTGGTCCGCAGGATCCTCGCGGAGGGTCACGAGCTCGGCAACCACACCTACACCCACGCCGACCTGACGGCCACCCCGGTCTGGCGCACCCGGCTGGAGATGTCCCTCACGCAGAAGGTTCTCGCGGGCACGACGGGGGTGCACACGCGCCTGGCGCGCCTGCCGTACTCCTCTTCGCCGTCGGCGGTCGGCGGCGCCCAGCTCGCGGCCATGCACGTGCTCGGGGACGAGGGCTACCTGGTGGCACTCACCGACCTCGACTCGCGGGACTGGAGCCGTCCCGCCGTCAACCGGATGGTGAGGGACACGCTCCCGCGCCGGGGCCGTGGCGCGGTGGTCATGTTCCACGACGCGGGAGGCGATCGGAGCCGGACCGTGGCCGCCGTCGACGTCTTGCTGGACGCACTGAAGAAAAGGGGCTACTCGGCCACCACTCTCACGAAGGCCGCCGGGCTGCCCTCGGCCCAAACACCCGCCGGGACCGTCGAGCGCTTCCTCGGGAGCGTTCTCGCCGTCGCCCAGCGGGTCTCGGCCGCCTTCACCGGCTCACTGGGCTGGATCCTCTCCGTCGCCGGGGTGCTCACCCTCGCCCGCCTGGCGTTCTTCGTCTCGCTGGCCTGGGTCCACGCGCGCAGGACCCGCCGCAGGCGCCCGGAGAACACCCCCAGGCGCAGGCGCGACCGCGTTCCCGCGTGGCCGACCCCGCCTGCCGTGTCCGTGATCGTCCCCGCGTACAACGAGGAGGCGGGGATCGAGGCGACGGTCCGCTCGCTGGTGACGACGGACTACCCGGGGCAGGTCGAGGTGCTGGTCGTGGACGACGGCTCCAGCGACCGCACGGCGGAGATCGCGGCCTCGCTGAATCTGCCCGGCGTACGCGTCATCCGCCAGCCCAACGGCGGCAAGCCCGCCGCGCTCAACACCGGCATCGCTCACGCCGCACACGACATCCTGATCATGGTGGACGGCGACACCGTCTTCGAGCCGTCGACCATCCGGAACCTCATCCAGCCGCTCGCCGACCCCTCGGTGGGCGCGGTCAGCGGCAACACGAAGGTCGGCAACCGCCGCGGCATGATCGGCCGGTGGCAGCACATCGAGTACGTCATCGGGTTCAACCTCGACCGGCGCGCCTTCGACCTGCTCGGCTGCATGGCGACGGTGCCCGGCGCGATCGGCGCCTTCCGCCGGCAGGCGCTGCTGTCGGTCGGCGGCGTCAGCCTCGACACCCTCGCCGAGGACACCGACCTCACGATGGCGATCTGCCGGGCGGGCTGGCGGGTCGTCTACGAGGAACGGGCCCGGGCGTGGACCGAGGCACCCACCTCGCTGCGGCAACTGTGGCGCCAGCGCTACCGCTGGTGCTACGGCACGCTCCAGGCGATGTGGAAGCACCGCGGGGCGGTGCTGGAGCGCGGCCCCTTCGGCCGCCGGTGCCTCGGTTATCTCACGCTCTTCCAGGTGGTCCTGCCGTTGCTGGCCCCGGTCGTCGACATCATGGCCGTCTACAGCGTGGCGGTGGCAGACCCGCTGCCCGTCGTCGCGGTGTGGGCCGGATTCGTCACCGCCCAGGCCCTCAGCGGGTGGTACGCGCTGCGCCTCGACGGGGAGCGGGCGTCGGCGTTGTGGGTGCTGCCCCTGCAGCAGTTCGTCTACCGGCAGCTGATGTACCTGGTGGTCATCCAGTCCGTCGCCACCGCCGTTCTCGGGGTACGCCTGCGCTGGCACACGGTGCGGCGGGAGGGCACCTTCAACGCTCTGAAGAATCTTGAAAACATTCCCGGGAACATGGAACCGGTCTTCGCCGAGGCTCCGTCTAAGGAATGAGGGTGCTGCTCGGGACGAAAGTGGCTTTCCCCACCAAATGGCCGGTGAGGAAAGCCACTTTCTTCTATCTACGGCCGGTTTCTGCGGCCGGTCGGGCTCACTCGCCGAGCCAGGCCGTCATCCGCCGCTCGCTTTCGACGATCTTGGTCAGGCTCACGTTCTCCCCCGCCGTGTGGGCGATGTCCGGGTTGCCCGGGCCGCAGTTGACGGCGGGCATCCCGAGGGCCGAGAACCTCGCGACGTCGGTCCAGCCGAGCTTGGCCCGGGGCGTGCCGCCGATCGCGGCGGCGAACGCCGCGGCGACGGGGTGGGTGAGCCCCGGCCGCGCGCCCGGCGCTCCGTCGGTGAGCCGCACGTCGAAGCCGTCGAAGACCTCCTGGACGTGGGCGAACGCCTCCTCCAGGGTGCGGTCGGGGGCGAAGCGGTAGTTCACGGTCACCACGCACTCGTCCGGGATCACGTTCCCGGCCACCCCGCCGCGTACGGCCACCGCGTTGAGCCCCTCGCGGAACTGGAGGCCGTCCACCATCGGGCGCCGCGCCTCGTATCGGGAGAGGACCTCCAGGACCGGCGCGACGCCGTGGATGGCGTTGACGCCTTCCCACGACCGGGCGCTGTGCGCGCGCACGCCCTTCACCGTGATCTCGGCGCGCAGCGTGCCCTGGCAACCGCCCTCGATCAGCCCGTCGGTCGGCTCCATCACGACCGCGAAGTCACCCGTGATCCATTCGGGGTGCGTGCGGGTGAGCCGCAGCAGACCGCTCCGCTCGGCCTCGATCTCCTCGCAGTCGTAGAAGACGAAGGTCAGGTCGCGGTTGGGCTCGGCCAGCAGACAGAGCTTGAGCTGGACGGCCACGCCGCTCTTCATGTCGGACGTCCCGCAGCCGTACAGCACGCCGTCCTCGACCCTGCTCGGCAGGTTGTCCGCCACCGGGACCGTGTCGATGTGCCCGGCGATCACCACGCGCTCGGCCCGGCCGAGTTCGGTCCGCGCCACCACCGCGTCGCCGTCCCGCAGCACCGTCAGGTGCGGCAGCGGATCGAGCGCCTCCTCGATGGCGTCCGCCAGCGCCTTCTCCGCGCCGCTCACCGATTCGATGTCCACCAGCTGCGCCGTCAGCGCGCCCACGTCCTGGGCAAGGTCAAGCCGCATGCCATCCGACCTTAATCCACGGGTTCACGCGATCTGCACGGTGGCGACGGGCTTGGCGTCCTTGCGCCAGCCGTCGTGCCCGCTGGCGGCCGTCCAGGTCACGCCCGCGAAGCGCACCTGGCGCAGGCCGTACTTCTGCGCGTGGGTGACGTACCAGGCGGCGATCAGCCAGCCGCGCTTGGGCGCGGAGTCCGAGCCGAGCGCCCGCACGAGCTGCTTGCGCGCGGCCTCGGGCTGCGGCGAGACCGGCTTGTCGGACGGGGGATACCAGCAGTGGACGGCCTGGGGCACGCGCCCCATGAACGCCGCCGAGAGGATCTTGGCGTTGTACTCGTGGTCGGCGTAGGCCGAGCCGTCGGCGGAGCGCTGCACGGCCTGGGCCGCCTCGTGCAGCGGCAGGGTCCGGTAGTGCTTCACCTTCTCCAGCGCGGCGAAGAACTTCCGCGCCGCGTAGACCGGGTCCTGCAACTGCTCGGCCGTCCCCCAGCCCTGCGAGGGCCGCTGCTGGAAGACGCCCACCGAGTCGCGGTCGCCGTACGGCAGGTTGGCCAGCTTGGACTCCTGGATCGCGGTGACGTAGGCGATCTGGAGGGCGCGTTCGGGCAGCTTGCGCCGCACCGCGACGGCGGCGATGGTCGCGGCCACCTGGGCCTGCTCGATGTCGAGGTCGAGGGAGCCGTCCGGGGTCTTGATCATGCAGTGTTCGCCGAGAGCGAACGGCTCGGTCCGCTTCAGCAGGTGATAGGCGCCGTAGAAGATGGCCCCGCCCAGCAGGGCGACGATGACCATGACGGTCACGACAGGTTTGGTAAGGCGCCGTTCCACGTAGCAGAACCTACCCGGGTGATCAGGGCAGCCGATCCACTCGAATGGAACCGGGAGTGAGCGGGCGGGCGTAGGACGCCTCCCACTGGCCGCCCTGCACACGCTGGAACGACAGCAGGCGGCCGTCGCCCGCCCGGTAGTCGGCGAAGTCGAGCAGGCCGCGCTCGGGCAGACCGGTGGTCCCCTCGGAGCGGAAGGCGGCCGTGCCGCGCTCGATGGGATAGAACTCCAGGCCGTCCACGATGAGCATGTGCCTGGCCGGCACCATGCCCTGGGTCGGCACGTCGGTCCATAACAGGACCTCCAGGTGGAGGGGCTCGCCCTCCTTGCCCGGCCGTTCCTCGACCGACAGCCAGTTGTAGCGCCGGGCACCCTCGTCCAGCAGATACTCCGTCCACTTCTCGCCCTGCATCGTGCAGTGCAGGGCGCCGACGGCCCGATAGCGGGCGGCCTCCACGTAGACGGTGTCGCCCACCCTGATCGTGCGGGGGTCGAAGAAGTCGGGATCGGCCGCGGGGTCACGCGGCTGCGATTCTCCCGGAGCGGCGGGCGGGGTGCGGACCGGCTCGCGCGCACGCGTGCGCCGGGCGGTGGCGAAGGCGCCCAGCACGACGACGACCGTGGCGAGGCCCAGCACGATCACGATCGCTGTCGTCATGGCGCGCGATCCTACTGGAGGCGGCTCACCGCCGCATCGACGCGCTCGTCCGTGGCGGTGACGGCGATGCGGACGTGGCCGCGCCCGGCGGCGCCGTAGAACTCGCCCGGCGCGACGAGGATGCCCCGCTCGGCCAGGGCGCGCACCTGGTCCCAGCAGCCGGTGCCGTCGGTGGCCCACAGGTAGAGCCCGGCGTCCGAGTGCTCGATGCGCCAGCCGGCCCGCTCCAGCGCGGGCCGCAGCACCGCCCTGCGCCGGGCGTACCGCTCCCGCTGCTCGTCGGCGTGCGCGTCGTCGTCGAGCACGGCCGCCGTCGCGGCCTGGACCGGGGCGGGCATCATCATGCCGGCGTGCTTGCGCACCTCCAGCAGCCGCCGTACGAGCCGGGGGTCGCCGGCGACGAAGCCGGCGCGGTATCCGGCGAAGTTCGACCGCTTCGACAGCGAGTGGACCGCGAGCAGGTTCTCGTGGGAGCCCTCGCACACGTCAGGGTGGAGGACGGAGACCGGGTGCTCCTCCCAGCCCAGCTCGATGTAGCACTCGTCGGACGCGACGATCGCACCGCGCTCGCGCGCCCACGCGACGACCTTGCGCAGGTGCTCGGCGGGCAGGACCCGCCCGGTGGGGTTGGACGGCGAGTTCACCCAGACGAGGGGCACCCGCTCGGGGCCCAGCGCGAGGAGCCCGTCGGTCGCGTAGGGCTCGGCCCCGGCCAGCCTCGCGCCCACGTCGTAGGTGGGATAGGCGAGCTCGGGGAAGACCACGCGCTCGCCCGGCCGGACGCCGAGCAGCGTCGGCAGCCAGGCCACCAGTTCCTTGGAGCCGATGGTCGGCAGCACGTCGGCCGGGTCGACCGTGACGCCGTGCCGCCGCCGCAGCCAGCCCGCGGCCGCCTCACGCAGCCGCGGCGTGCCGTACGTCAGGGGATAGCCGGGGCTGTCGGCGGCGGCGGCGAGCGCCTCACGGGCGACCGGGGGCACCGGGTCGACCGGCGTGCCGACCGACAGGTCGACGATCCCGCCGGGATGCGCCCGCGCCAGATCCTGATAGGGCACGAGCCGATCCCATGGGAAGTCCGGCAACGCAAGCAAAGAAAATCCCCCAGTCGTCACGGACCGCGCTGATCGAATGCGCTGATCAGGCGTCGGTCAGTGGTCCTCACCCTGCGGCGGGAGCGCCGCGACCAGCGGGTGATCCTTGTTGATCTTGCCGACCTTCGAGGCGCCGCCGGGCGACCCCAGCTCCTCGAAGAAATCGACGTTGGCCTTGTAGAAGTCCTTCCACTGCTCGGGAAGGTCGTCCTCGTAGAAGATCGCCTCTACGGGGCACACCGGCTCGCACGCACCGCAGTCCACGCACTCGTCGGGGTGGATGTAGAGCATGCGTTCGCCCTCGTAGATGCAATCGACGGGGCACTCCTCGATGCACGCCTTGTCCAGGACGTCCACGCAAGGCTGCGCGATGACGTACGTCACCTCGGGCTCCTTCTGGGTTGCACGGCTCGACCGCGGGTTGCTAGCCCTAGTATTGCGGTGCCTGCCGACTAGCCGGAACAGGAGGGGGGCAATCATCGTGGCCCCTCGGCTCGGAGCCCGTCTCGTGGTCGCCATCACCCCCGCCGACGTGGGCAAACGGGTGACGACGCGGCGCAGAGTGCCCGGCGGGCACCGGGACGCCGTCGGCGTGTTGGAATCCTGGCACGACGGGGTGCTCACCGTACGGAAACGGGACGGAAGCCTCGTCGAGATCGCCGAGGACACCCTGGCCGCCGCCAAGATCGTGCCGCCCGCGCCGCCTGCCCGGTAATCCCCCCGCGCCCGGTAATCGGCGTGCATGGCGTGGACGCCGACTCGGTAATGGCCCAGCGCGCCGCCGAGAACGACCGCCGCGGCGCGGGGAGCATACGCCGCGTGACCATACGTGCCTGCGTCGTGACGATCTCCTCGGCGGCCCTCCTCCTGTCCGCGGCCTCCGCGTGCTCGAAGCCGTCGTCGTCGGACAAGCCGCTGCCGCCCCTGAACCCCCGGGCCGACAGCCTGGAGTCCGGGTTCGGCACCATGGACAGGCTCGTCGAGGCGGCCAAGAAGGAGGGCGCGCTCACGGTCGTCGGCCTGCCCGGCGGCTGGGTCGGCTACAAGGAGATCATCTCCCGCTTCTCCGACAAGTACGGGATCAAGGTGACCTCGATCGTGCCGGAGGCGAGCAGCAAGCAGGAGATCGACACCGCGGCCCGCCTGAAGGGGACGAATCAGGCGCCGGACGTGTTCGACCTCACCCTTGAGGTCGCGGTCGCCAACGCCAAGCTCTTCGCGCCCTACCGGGTGACCGGCTGGGCGGACATCCCCGACGAGGCCAAGGAGCAGCGGGGACGCTGGTACGCCGCCTACGGCGGATACATGTCGATCGGCTACGACCCGAGGAAGGTCCCCGCCCCCGCGTCGTACGGCGCGCTGGTCAGGCCGGGAACGATCGTGGCGCTGCCGGGCGACCCGCGCCGGGTGGCGTCGGCGTTCAGCGCCGTGATGGCGGCCTCGCTCGGCAACGGACTGCCGGACGCGCGCGGGGCGTGGACCTGTTCGCGCGGCTGAAGAAGGGCGGCATGCTCGGCCGGCCCGACCAGGCGACCGCGGTCGTGGACTGGGACTTCATGAACGCGGCGCGGGCCGCCTCCGGCCGCGGCGCGGCGGCCTGGCGGGTGACGATCCCCAGGAACGAGGTGCTCGCCTCCTACTACATGCAGGCGATCAGCGCCGACGCGCCGCACCCGGCCGCCGCCCGGCTGTGGGAGGAGTTCCTGCTGTCCGACGAGGGCCAGAACCTCTTCCTCAAGGCGTACGCGCGGCCCGCCCGGATGGAGGCGATGGAGATGCGCGACACGCTGGACGGGGACGCCGCCGCCCGGCTGCCGGAGGCGTCCGGCGACCCGGTGATCCTGAACATCCCCGAGCAGGATCAGGCCAAGTCATACGTGACCGCGCATTGGGCCCAGGCAGTCGGCTGAGCCACCCGATCTCGCAGAGGCGACGGAAGCCGTAAAGTGTGTCGTTATCCCAGCAGTCTCACAAGTCGGCATGAGATTGCGGCAATCCCGACACCGGGCACCACGTGTCAGAATGCGAGCCGATCTTGAGGTACGAAACTCCCAGTCTCACCCGATGGAACGCTCGCGCCTACGACAGCTCCTTCGGCTACGTCTCGGCTCAGGGCGCGCCACTGGTGGAACTGCTCGACCCGCGCCCCGGTGAGCGCGTGCTCGACCTCGGGTGCGGCACCGGTGTGCTCACCGCCGACATCGCCAGGCGCGGCGCCCACGTGCTGGGCATCGACGGCTCCCACTCCATGATCGAGCAGGCCATCGCGCACCATCCCGGACTCGACTTCACCGTGGGCGACGGCTACGACTTCACCGTCGTCCAGCCGTACGACGCGGTCTTCTCGAACGCGGCGCTGCACTGGATGAGCCGCGACCCCGACGCGGTGATCGACTGCGTGCGGGAGGCACTGCGGCCGGGCGGCCGGTTCGTCGCCGAGATGGGCGGCGCGGGCAACTGCGCGGCCCTGACCTCCGCCGTGCTCACCGCCTGGCGCGAGTACGGCCTGCCCGAGCCCGAACTGCCGTGGTACTTCCCCAGCCCCGCCGAGTACGCCCACCGCCTGGAGAAGGGCGGCTTCACGGTCCGGCTGCTGGAGTATTTCGACCGCCCCACCCCGCTCGACGAGTGCCCGAACGGCGCGGCCGACTGGGTCCGGATGTTCGCCGGCTCACTGCTCGACCGGGTCCCTCCGGCGGCCGTGGAACCGCTGCTGCGCCGGGTCAACGAGCTGGCCGCCCCCGCCCTGCGCCGGGAGACCGGCTGGATGGCCGACTACGTCCGCCTCCGTTTCGCCGCGGAACGTCACTGACATCTCCACCACGACGGGGCGATTTGCCAGACTATGGACTGGTCTTTGTGAGTGATGGGGAACGCATGAACTTCTGCCTGAGTGACCTCGTGCCACCGCTGCGCTGGAGTGACGCTGCCCGCATCACGACCCTGGCCGACCGGCCCGGCCTGCCGGACGCGTGGTGGCGGACGCTGCCCCTGCACCGGGTGCTCGCCGTCCTGGACGCCGAGGCGCTGGGCGACCTGCTCACCGAGCTCGCGCTCGACTACTGGCCGGCGGCGGCCGTCGGCGACGTGCTGCCCGCGCTGCACGTGCTCGATCCCGACGAGGCCGACGACCCCCAGGTCGCGATCGCGCTCGACCGGGCGGGGTCGTGGCACGGCCTGCTCGCGCTGTCCGGCCGGGAACTGGCCGACCAGCCGTTCGTCAAGGCCCGCCCCGTGCTGACCGCTCTGTTCACCGCCGTGTTCTTACGGATGTCCCCGGAGGAGGCCGAGCCTGTCTCCGAGCCGATATCCGAGCCGATATCCGAGCGGGTCGAGGATCCTCCGGACGAAGAGGTCGCGGAACAACCGGAACACGAGGTCCCGGACATCCCCGAGCTGATCGACGCGGCGTTCGGCGGCCTGGACGACCAGACCTGGATGGTGGCGCAGAACCGGGTCTTCGCCGACGAGCCGTCCGACCCCGAGCAACTGGCCAGGCTGCTGGCCGTCCACCCCGCCGTCATCCACGATCTCGAAGCGGCCCTGCGTGACCGGCTGTCCCGCTGGCTCGCGCTGCCCGAGGCGAAGCCGTACAACGAGCATCTGGCCTGGCTCACCGACACCTTCGGAGCCGCGGTCCCCAAGGAGCGGTTCGTCACGGCGGCCGAGTGGCACGGGCGCGAACTGCGCTCGCTGGAGGTGCCCGCCTGGCGGTTCGTGCTCGCCACGCTCCCCGGCCACCGCCTTTTCGGCGACTGGCTCGTGGCCGGCGACATCGAGGAACTGCGGGAGAGGACGCGGAGCCTGATCGCCTCGGCCGAGCGCCCGCCGACCGTCCCCCGGGCACTGGAGATGATCGGTTCTCTCGGCATCCGTCCCGACGTCGCGAGGCAGTGGCTGGAGAGCGTGCCGCAACTGCGCGCCCAGAAGGCGTCCGAGATCGCCCCCGACCGGCAGCAGGACCGGCAACAGGACCGGCAGCAGGGCGGGCTCAAGGACGTGGCGCTGACCCGGCGGTGCTTCCGGCAGCCGGACGGCAGGTGGTGGCTCAGGGTGGACGTCTCCGGCGACCACCTCCAGGGCGGCGAGGTCCCGCTGCCCAGCGGGTTCGCCGCGTACGTCGGCCTCGCGCCGGGCGAGGACCGCACCGTGCGCAGCGCCGCCGGTGAGGTCGGCCTCTCCTGGCACGCGCGGCCGGCCCTGGGCTCCCTGCAGCGGATTCTCAGCGAGGTCTCGGCCGAGGAGGGCAGCCACATCTTCCTGACCCTGTCCGAGGAGGGCATGCTGCGCGTACGGCACCTGCCGGCGGCGAACGGCGGTGACGAGACGAGCCGCGCGCTGCGCCTGGTGGGCTACACCGCGCCGAGCGGCACGCCCGAGCAGGCGGCGCGGGTGATCGCGACACGTGTCGGACTCTCCGCGCCCGTCGGGCGGCCCGAACTCCTCGCGCGGCTGCGAGAACGCGGGGACCGCGACCTGCTGACCCTGCTGGGATAGCCGATGCCCCGGCTCGCGATCTCCCCGGAGTTCCTGCGCGGGCTCGGCGCGCTCAGCCGGCCGGTCCGCCGGGACGTCGCCGTCGCGGTACGCCGGTTCCTGCTGAACGCGTCCGCCGCGCCGCACCCCGAGAGGGTGCGCAACTGCCGCGATCCCCGGGTCGCCACCCTGCGGCTCGCCGACCGCCACCGGGGGGTGGTGGTGCGGCAGGAGGACGTCTACTGGCTGCTCACCGTGCTGCCGGACGCCGAGGCGTGGTCGTACGCGCAGCGGCACAGGGTCGGCGTCAACACGGCCATCGGGATCGTCGAGACCTGGGACGCCGAGGCGCTGGAGCGGATCGAGCCGGCCCTGCGCCGCGCGTCGGAGACCGGCGGCCGGCCGCTGTTCGAGAACTGGTGCGACAACGATCTGCTGAACATCGGCATCGACCCCCGCCTGCTGCCGCTGCTGCGGCTCATGACGTCGGAGTCGCATCTCGCGGCCGTGGAGCCGCTGCTCCCGCACAGCCAGTACGCGCCGCTCGCGGCGCTCGCCCGGGGCGGCTCGCTGGCGGCGGCCTGGCGCGAGCTGGACGCCTGCCGCTCCCGCGTCGCCGACGAGATCGACCCGGAGGACCTCCTGGCGGCGCTGCGGCGCAGCCCCGACCGGCCGCGTTCGCCGCCGACGCCGCCGAGCTCGAGCGCATCCTCACGCTGCCCGGCTGGTGCACGTTCCTCTATCCCCCGCAGCACACGTACGCCAACTGGCCGGCGTACGAGCAGCCGGTGCTCATCACCGGGGGCGCGGGCACCGGGAAGACGGTCATCGCACTGCACCGGGCGGCCCTGCTGGCCCGCGCGGCCACCGGCCCGGTGCTGCTGGTCACGTTCTCGCAGAGCCTCGCGACCGAGCTGTCCGCGCGGCTCGACATGATCATCAACGACGAGGTGGTCCGCAAGCGCGTCGAGGTGGGCAACGTCGACAGGATCGCGCACCGCATCGTCGCCGAGGCGGAGGGCCGCGCCCCCGCCCTCGTCTCCTCCGACGACCTCGCCGAGCTGTGGCAGGAGGCGGCCGGCAGGCGCTTCGGCAGCGCGTTCCTGCTGCGCGAGTGGGAACAGGTGATCCTCGCGCAGGACCTGCGGACGCTGGAGGAGTATCAGGCCGCCGCGCGGCCGGGCCGCGGCGTCCGGCTCGACGCCGAGGCCAGGACGATGGTGTGGGAGGCCGTCCAGCAGGTCGTACGGCGGCTGCGCGAGTCCGGCCGGCGCACCCTGCTCCAGCTCGCCTCGGAGGCGGCGGGCCTGCTCGGGCGGGCCGTGGGCGACCTGCTGGGCGACGAGGCGCCGGGGCGGGAGCCGTACCGGCACATCGTGGTGGACGAGGCGCAGGACCTGCACCCGGCCCAGTGGCGGCTGCTGCGGGCGGCGGTCCCCGCCGCCCCGAACGACCTGTTCATCCTGGGAGACCCGCACCAGCGCATGTTCGACACGCGGGTCGCGCTGGCGGACGTCGGCATCCCGGCCCGCAGGTTCCAGCTGAAGATCTCCCACCGGCTGCCCACCGAGATCCTGTCGTGGGGAGTGCGCCTGCGGGGCGGTGGTCCCGCCGACGGCCTGGTCGCGGGCAACGCCGCGATGTACGGCTACCGCGCGCTGGACCACGGCACGCGCCCGATGGTGCGCGGGTACGTGAACGCGGAGGCGGAGATCGCCGGGCTCGTCTCCACCGTGGCCGAATGGCTGGAGGAGGGCGTGCCGACCGCCCAGATCGCGGTGGCCGCGCGCACCTCCGACCTCGTACGTACCGCCCGCACCGCACTACGCGAAGCGGGCATCACGGTCAAAGTCACCTCCCTTCACGGCATGAAAGGGCTGGAATTCCGCCGGGTGGCCGTGATAGGCGTGGCTGACGGAATCGTGCCGGCGCCCGACGCGCTGACCCCGGCCGACGAGGACCCGACGGCCCGGGCGCACGATCTGCAACGCGAACGGGGGCTGCTCTACGTGGCGTGTACGCGGGCGGGGGAGCTGCTCTACGTGTCCTATTCGGGGCGCGCCAGTCCCTTCATCCCGGCCTGACGTCCGATCCCCTAGTCTGAACTGCGGATATATTCCCCTTGCCGGTTGGACCTGCATGAATCTCAGCCTTAGCGACATCGTGCCTCCGCTGCGCTGGACCGCGCCCAGCCAGGTAGAGCCGATCGCGAGCGACCCCGGTCTTCCCGACGCGTGGTGGCAGGCGCTTCCCCTCGACCGGGCCTGTGCGGCGGTGGGAACCGGCCAGGTCGCCTCCCGGCTCGCCGACCTCACCATCGCCTGCTGGGCGCACCTGGTCCTCGGCGACATCCTCCCGCTGCTGAGGTTCACCCACCCCGAGGAGAGCCTCCAGACGCCCGGCCCCCGGGAGAGCGTCCACGAGCTGTACGTCGACGTGATCGACAAGCTGCTGGCCACCGAGCCCGCGCGGGAGCCGGCCGGGGCGCCGGTCCCGCCGGCCCTCCCCGAGCGGCCGATGCCCGAGATCATCGACGAGATCTTCGCCCGGCTGGACGACCGCCAGCGGGCCATCGCACGCGACCGGCTCTACTTCGACACCTCCCAGCAACCGGGCCAGGCCCAGCGGGCCACGCTGGACGAGCTGGCCCAGCGCTTCTCGGTCACCCGGGAGCGCATCCGGCAGATCGAGCGCGACCTGCGCGACCACGTGATGGACTGGCTGAACGGCCCGTCCGCCGCGCCGCTGAACGCCCATCTGTCCTGGCTGCGCACCCGGCTGGGCTCGGCCGTGCCCGCCGACGACCTCGCCGCCGCCGTGCCGTGGCACCGCACCGAGCTGATCACGCTCGCGATCCCCGCCTGGCGGTTCGTCCGTACGCTCCTGACCGGGTACGAGCAGGTGGACGGCTGGCTGGTCGCGGGCGGCGCGGACGAGCTCAGGGAGAAGACCCGGCAGCTGTTCACCGACGGCCCCCGGCCGCTCGAGGAGGCGGTCTCCCTCGTCGCCCAGCTCGGCATCCGGGAGGACGTCGCCGAGCGCTGGCTGGCGTCGGTGCCGCACCTGCGCGTCATGGAGGGCCACGTCGTCCCCTGGCCGCGCAGCATGGGCGACAAGGCGGAGGCCGTGCTGGCGGTCGCCCGCGCCCCGCTCGCGCCCGAGGAGATCCAGGCCCGCATCGGCGAGGACTACAGCCTCGTCGGCATCCGCAACCAGCTCGCCTCGGACGAGCGGTTCATCCGGCTCGACCGCAGCAAGTACGGCCTGCGGCGCTGGGGCGGCGACGAGTACCTCGGCATCCGGGAGATGATCATCCGGGAGATCGAGCGTGCGGGCGGCGAGGCGTCCGTGAGCACGGTCGTGGACAACCTGACCTCCCGCTACGACGTGAGCGAGAGCTCCATCAGAGCGTACGCCGGAGGGCCCGGGTTCGAGCGGACCCAGCGCGGCTACATCAGGGTGGCCGCCCAGGACCAGGCCGAGCCGTACCAGCCGCGCCGGGACGTCTCGATGACCCGCCGCTGCTTCCGCAGCAGGGACGGCCGCTGGTGGCACCGTGTCGACGTGAACGCCGAGCACCTGCGCGGCTCGGGCTCCCCGCTGCCGACCGGTTTCGCCGCGCACCTCGGCATGGCGCCCGGCGGCCAGCTCACCGCATCCACCGCGTCGGGCGAGGTGGTGATCAGCTGGCACAACCAGCCGACCATCGGCTCGATCAGGAACGTTCTCGCCGAGTACAACGCGTCCGAGGGCGACCACGTCTTCCTGACGGTCTCCGACGGCGGCGAACTGCTGACCCGCTTCCTGCCCGTGGCGGGGGCCGGGCTGCCCGCGATCAACCAGGCGCTGCACCTGATCGGGTACACCGCTCCGGTGGCGTCGGAGGCCGAGGGCCTGCGGCTCATCGGCGCCCGCATCGGCCTGCCCGAGGGGGCCGCCCGCGAGGAGATCCTCGACCGCCTGCGCGAACGCGGCGACCGCGACATCCTGCGCTTCCTGACCTGACACGGGGGTGGAAGAGATGTCGGGGGCAGCACGTAGGCTCGGAGCATGTTGCGGCTCCACGACACCCTGACCCGGCAGGTCGTGCCCGTCGCCCCGGCCGGCTCGCGGATCCTGCGGATGTACACCTGCGCCGCGCACGGGCCCGCCGGTCTCGCCGACCTGCGCCCCGCCCTGCTCGCCGACCTGGTCCGCCGCGTCGCCGAACGCGCCGGGCTGCGGGTGCTCGCCTGCCGTAACGTCTCCGACCTCCTTCACCCGGACGGCGGTAACGGCGATGCCGCGTCTCTCGACGCCGACACGCTCGCGCTCAACATGCGCGCCCCCGAGCACTCCCCCAGGACCAGCGAGACGATGGGCCTGGTGATCGAGCTCATCGGGCGGCTCATCGAGCGCGGCCACGCGTACGCCACCCCGGAGGGAGCGGTGTTCTTCGACGCGGCGTCCTTCCCCACGTACGGCGAGATCTCCGGCAAGCCGGGCTCGGCATCCGACTGGCCCCTGTGGGAGCCGCTGCCGGAACCTCTGCCGGAACCTCTGCGGGAACCTCTGCGGGGACCGGCCGACGGCGCTGCCGGAGCGGTCTGGGACGCGCCCTGGGGTCGCGGGCTCCCCGGCCGCGACATCGAGTGTTCTGCCACGCCGCTGCGGTTCCTCGGCCCGCGCTTCGACCTGTACGTGGGCGGGGCCGACCTGTGCTTCCCCCACCACGAGAGGGCGCGGGCCCAGTCGAACGCCGCGACAGGTCAGGAGGCGGCCGTTCACTGGGCGCACTCCGGGCGCCTGCTGTTCGAGGGCCGCCCGGCAGGCATCGGAGACGCCGTGCCGCTGTCCGGCGTCGTCGCCGCCGGTCTCGATCCCCTCTCCGTACGGCTGGCCCTGCTGGAGCAGCACTACCGGCGGCCGGTCGACCTCACCTGGGACGCGCTCCGCGCCGCCGACGAGGAACTGCGGCGGCTTCGGCGGCGGGTCGCCGAATGGGCGGAGTCACCGAGCCGCCCGATCGACGACGCCCACGCCGAGCGCGTCCAGCGGGCGCTGGACGACGACCTCGACACGCCCGGGGCGCTCCGCCTGCTGCGCGACCTGGAGGCCGACGAGTCGGTCGCGCCGGGGGCCAAGTTCGAGACCTTCCTCCACTTCGACCACGTGCTCGCCCTCGACCTGCCCGCCGACATCGGCCGCATCTGACGGGCACTCCCCGCGTACGCCGGACGGGCCGGCTCCAGCGCCCGTCCGTTTGTCGGGCTTGGTTCTCGATGCGGTCGGGCTTGGTTCTCGATGCGGTCGGGCTTGGTTCTCGATGCGGTCGGGCTTGGGCCGACCCGGCAGCCCTCCGCTCCTTTCGTGCCTGTTCCTATTACCCCGTTCCTATTACCCCCGCCGCTTGCCGCACCCGCCGCACGCGTGCGAGTGCAGCCCGGCAGCTCAACCTGTCGCTCCAACAATTCGCTGCTCAAGGAGTGTGCGAGTCGCGACGGCGTGGAAGAATTCATACAAGTATTCGAATCTAGCGATGGAGGCGCGATGGATCTGTTTGCTATCGATCCCGACCGCTCTCATCGTTCGAATAACGCTGGTGACTGGTGGGATCGGTTGACCGCCGACTCGCCGTTGTGGGCGTCCGAGGACTCACGTGCCTGCGGCTGTGGAGCCGGGAACGAGGAGGTCGCGGACGATGCCGGTGCTGCGGATGGCTCGGAAGCCGGTGCTTGTGGGTCAGGCGCCGGTCAGGCTCGGGCCCGGTCGTCGTGGGTGTTGGTTGGTTCGCTTCGTGAGTCGGCGCAGGAGCTGGCGCTGACTCCGCTTCCGGACGATGTGGATATCTGTCTGGCGGAGGCCGAGGAGTTGATGTTCGCCCGGGATCGGATCACGTGTGCTCTTGCTGATCGGGTGGGTCGGGTGCATGGTGCGGGGCAGGCCAGGCAGCGTGGGCATGCCTCGACTCGGAGTTGGCTGCGTACCGCCGGGGGGATGAGCGTCCCGGGGGCCGGGCGGTTGCTGACGGTGGCGGTGGAGTTGGCCCGTCTGCCCCGGGTTCGTGCGGCGTTCGCCGAGGGTCGCTTGTCGGCGGGGGTGGTGGAGGCGATCTGCACCGCCACCGCGGAGTTGAGCGATGAGCAGGCGGGGGTGGCTGAGCCGATTTTGCTGGAACTGGCGGGTAAGGCGGGCCCGGCGGAGGTGGCCAAAGCGGGCCGTTACCTGCGGGCGGTGCTCGACCCTGATGGGGAGGAGCGGGATGAGCAGGCCGATTACGCGCGGCGGTTCCTGCGGGTCCGCCCCACTAAGGGTGGGGGGCTGGAGGGGGAGTTTCATCTGCCGCGTGAGGCCGCCGCCCGGTTGCGGGCCCTGCTGGACGCCTACGCCAAACCCCGGGCGGAGGGTGATGACCGCCCGCTGCGGGTCCGCAACGCCGACGCGTTCATCGCGCTGCTGGAGCAGGAGATCGCCACCGAACTCCTGATCCTGGTCAACGCCGAATCCCTGCCCACCGATCCCGAAGACACCAGTGTCGCCGAAAGCGGCTGCACCCCGAGCGACACCGGAAGCACCGACGACCCCAGCGAGGCCGAAGACGCCGCCGACCCCGGCGACCTTGGCGCCGCCGCCGATTCCGGCACTGCCGAGGCAGAGGCAGAAGCAGGGGCAGAGGTCGATGTAGCTGCGGGCGCTGTTGCCGAGAGTGCCGACCGTGCCACCACCGCCCCGCGCGATGAGGAGTCCGGCGACCCCGGAGCCTCTCCCACCACCGCGTCTCCCACCACCGCGTCTCCGACCACAACTCCTTTGCACACAGCCCAGCCGGATCCTCCTCCCGACGATCCACGTGGACATCACACCCACGCCGGGCATCGGCCTGCGGGGGACTGCCGGCATGGGCAGGCCACGCGTGAGGACCACGGCCACGAGAACCGGAGGCACGTCGAGGGCGGATGCGCGTGCGGCGGGGGAGCGCGGTGCTCGTCCGCAGCACCGGGGACGCCACCGGGGAGCCCGCCGGGAGCAGCGCCATGGACGGCGTCAGGGACGGCGCCGGGAGCGTCACCGGGGGCGCCGCCGGGAGTGCTGCCGGGGGCGTTGTTGGGGACGGCGCCGGGGTTGTTGCTGGCGACCGGGCAGATGCTGCCCATCTCCAGCGTGCACCGCCTCGCCCGCACCTCCACCCTGGTACGCCTGGTCATGGACGCCGACGGGCAGGTGCT